>JAEWTC010000121.1 GCA_023459675.1 Bacillota bacterium
ATGGAACGGATTGAAAGCACCCAAAACCCGCGCGTAAAGGCCGCCAGAGCCCTGCACACCGTGAAGGGCCGGGATCGCAGCGGGCTTTTTTTGTGCGAAGGGGAGCACATGGTGCGGGAAGCCCTGCACGCCGCGCGCCTGGAAAGCCCGCTATATACGCCGTTTGTACTGGGTTCGGCGTTCGCCGTGGATACGCTGTTCATCGCGGAGGAGCAGGCGGAGCGGTATGCCGATCTGGTTTCCGATGCGCAAGCGGCGCACGTAGTGCTGGTGCCCGCGCACGTGATGGAGGCGATCTCCACCGTGAAAACGCCGCAGGGCGTCGCCGCCGTGGTGCGGCTGCAAAGCCCGCGCGTTACCCAGGGCTTCACCGGCGCGGGCGTCACGCCCGCCGCGTTTGGCATTTCGGGCAATCTGGACGCGCTGGAAGCGGAAGAACCGGCGGACGCTGCCTTGGAAAGCGCGGCGGACAGCGCCGTTTCCCCGTCCATCCTCGGGGAAAAGCTGGTGCTGCTGGAAGCGGTGCAGGATCCCGGCAACGTGGGAACCATTTTACGTACGATGGACGCGGCGGGCTTCCACGGGGCTATTCTTGCCCCCGGCTGCGCCGATCCGTTTTCGCCCAAGGCGCTGCGCGCCACCATGGGCTCCATTTTCCGCGTGCCCACCCTGCAGGCGGATAGCGCCGCGCAAGCCGCCGCGGCGCTGCGGGACGAGGGATACGCGGTGGTCGCGGCGGAGCTTGCCGGGTCGGACTTTTTTATGCGCGGCCGCCTGCCGGGCAGGCTGTGCCTGATCATCGGCAACGAGGGCGCGGGCGTTACGCCGGAAACCCTTGCCATAGCCACCCACCGTTACCGCCTGCCCATGAAGGGCGGCGCGGAGAGCCTGAACGCGGCCGTAGCCGCCGCGATCATGATTTACGATATCGCCTACCGCCCCTAGCGGCGCGCGGCGCGGGGCAGGCGCAACCTATTTGCGACGGGAGGATTATTGTGCATAACGTCCTGTATGTCGAGATCAGCATCGTCGGCATCTGCCTGCTGCTGATCATCCTGTTCAACCAGTACCAAAACGTAGGCTCTTCCACGCTGCAGCGGCAGTTTAACCGCCTGGTGTACGCGACCATCGCCATGCTGGTCGTCGATACCGCCTGTTGGATGGTCAACGGCGCGGTTTTCCCCAATGCCTTTACGGCGAACTGGATCATTGAAACGCTGTATTACTTCCTGAATATCTATATTCCCTACCTGTGGGCCGTTTATGTGGAGATCGCCGCCCGCCGCGGGCAGAAAATACCCGTGCAAAGGCTGCGCATCATCACCGTTCCACTGTTGGTTTTCACAGTGGCGCTGATCGTAAACCTGTATACGCATATGTTTTTTGGCATCGACGAGAAGAACCTGTACTTCCGCAGCACGGGGTTTGCCGTGTTTGCGGGGCTTGCCTACGTTTATCTGGTGCACGCCACCGCGCGCGCGGTGCTTTCCGCGCGGCGCGCCGGCTGGAAGGAAGAGCGGCGGCGGCTGTACCTCATGGCGTATTTTGCCGCGCTGCCGGCCATCGGCGGCCTGATTCAGACGTTCTTCTACGGCGTGACGCTGATCTGGGTGTTCACGGCGGTCGCCATTATGATGATCTATATCGATTCCCTGAATCGCCAGATCTCCGCCGATCCGCTGACGGGCATCAACAACCGTCGGGAGCTGACCCGTTACATCCTGCGGGAAACCAAGGAATCTCCCGGCGGCGGAACGCTGGCGCTGATTATGATGGACGTGGACGGCTTCAAGCAGGTTAACGATTCCTACGGGCATCCCTACGGCGACGAGGTGCTGATTGCGGTCGCCGAGATTTTAAAGCAGGCGTGCAAGAACACGCCCGCGTTTCTGGCGCGGTTCGGCGGCGACGAGTTTTGCATCGTGTATCCGGCGGATACAACGAAAGCGGTGGAGGGCGTCATCGCGCGGATTCGCAACAACGTGGTGCAGTGGAACAGCGCGCGCACCGAGCCCGTGGAGATCGGGCTGAGCATCGGCTACGCGGTGTGGAACGCTGCCGGGGATACCGTGGAGGAACTCTACCGACGGGCGGATTTGCGCATGTACGAAGCGAAAAACGAAAAGAAACAGGCATAAACCCGCGTATCCTGCCGCAAACGCGATGGGGGCTTCCCTCTTGCGACCCTTTACCGGGCCGCGTGCTCCCGTGCCTTCTCTCCGTGGGCGTGCGCGTGATGGATATCCGGCGTATGCGGGTGCGTATGCTCCATTGCCTCATGGGTATGGGCATGGCTGTGCGCGCCGTGAACGGCGGCGGGGTGCAAATGCGTGTGGTGGCCGTCGTCGTGGCGGTGGCGGTGTTCGTGCGTCAATTGGGGATGGATATGCGCGTGGGAATGGTTTTCCCGCGCCGCCAGCCATGCGCCGCAAACCATCAGCGCCAGCGCGGCGAGGAACGCTGCCGTGAGCGGCTGCCCGAACAGCAGCGCGGACAGCCCCACCCCGATGAACGGCGCGAACGCGTAGTAAGCGCTGGTGCGCGCCGCCCCAAGCGTGCGCTGCGCATAAATGTAGAAGTAAATGCTTAAGCCGTAGGCCGCAAAGCCCAGCAGGAGCGAAAGCACAACCGGCAGCGGCGCTGCGGCGGTCTGCCCAAGGAAAAGCGCGGTCAGCAGCGCGCCCAACCCTGCGCCAAACCCTTTCCAAACGACGATCTGCATCGGGTCTTTCACGGATAACACGCGCGTGCAGTTGTTTTCCAGGCCCCAACAGGCGCAGGCAAGCAGAACGTACAGCGAACCGGCCGAGAACGCGAAAGAAGATAAATCTTCCACGGACAGCAAAAAGCAGGCCAGCGTGATCATGGCAATCACCCACCACATGCGCCTGCCGACCGACTCGTGAAAGAACAGCATGGCGATCAGCGCCGTGGCCGCAATCTCAAAATTGCCCAGCAGCGCAGCGCTGCCCGGCGAGGCCTTGGATAACCCCAGAAGCAGAAAAACGGGCGCGGCGACGTCCAGCGCGATCATGGCGGCGGCAAAGGGGATATCCTTGCGCGTCATCCGGGCTTCCGCGAAGCCGCCGCCGCGTTTTGCAGTCAGCAGCCGCAGCGCGGCCATGCCCATCCCCGCGCCCAGATACAAGAGCGCCGCCAGAAGAACCGGGGGGATGGATGCCAGCAGCAGTTTGGACAGCGGCACGCTGAACCCGTAGCAAACGGCCGCAAGAATTGCCAGCGCGGCGGCGGAATGCCTGCCTGTATCGTGTTTCAATCCCCTCAGCCTCCGTTCCATGGTATAATGATCGCACAACCCCTGAACGACGCCAGTCGCACCGGGGAGCCGTAACGGCTGTTTCTTTCAGGAGGCAATTCGCATGGTTCATCGCACGGAAGGAACGTCCGAAGACAAACGCGTGTACGCGGTTCTGCAGTTTGACGAAGGGACCGAGGCCCGCCTGCGCGGGCTGTATCAAACGCTTGCCGCGCAGGGCTTTTGCGGCACGCAGACGAAGGGCATCCCCTACCATATCACGCTGGGCGCGTTCGAGCCCGCCGCGGAGGCGGCGGTTGTGCGCCGCGCGCAGGAGGCCGCCCGTACGCTGAAGGCGTTTCCGCTGCGGCTTTCCCATGTGGGCCTGTTCGGCCTGAGCGTGCTGTTTATCGCGCCCGCCGTGGAGCGGGAGCTTTTGCTGTTGCGCGACGCCGTGGCGCCCAACGGGGGATCCGCCGAGGCCTTCCCGTGGGAGGCGCACGTGACGATGCTCATGGACGCGCCCGAGGCTGTTCTCCGCGCCGTGGGCGTGCTTGCGGGGGCGTTTGCGCCGTTTATGGCCGCGGCGGAAAGCATCGGCGTGTACGAATTTTTCCCCGAACGGAAAATCGGCGTGTATCCGCTGCTGGCGAACACGTGAAATAACAAGCCACAGGGGCGCCGCCGGAATGAAGCCGCCGGTAAGATTCCACCGTTATCAAGCCGCCGTTATCAAGCTATCGCAAAAACGCGCATTGCGGAGCCGCCGGTTATCACCGGCAAAATTACAGGAAATCCTCCCGCATCGGGGAAAACGTATCGATCAGCGTGCCCGCGGCCTTGCATACGCAGCCGTGGGTTTCGTTTGCCTCAAAGGCAAGCGTGTCGCCCGCGGCAACCTCGGTTTCCACGCCGCCCGCCGTAAACACAAACCGGCCGGAAAGCACATAGGTGCTCTGCGCGTGCGGGTGGCTGTGCGGCGCGCCAACGCCGCCTTCCGCAAACCGCACCTCCACCGCCATGACGTCCTTCGTGTGCGCCAGCACCCTGCGCTGCACGCCGCCGCCAAGGTCCGTCCACTGCGGCGCGCCGTGTTTGACTGCCTTCATCCGTGCCCTCCCGCTGTATCGTCTCTTGTCAATACCGGGGTTTACGGATACAATCATACCATAAAACCTTGCGGGTTCAAACGGCCGCAAGCAACGGAGGTGCGCGGGAATGTCCAACATCCGAAACGCGGCGCTTGCGCCGCAGGGCCTGTTGAAAATTGAGTGGGCGAAACGCCACATGCCCATTTTGATGCTCCTGGAGGAGCGATTTCGGAAGGAACAGCCGTTTCAGGGCCTGCGAATCGCGATGTCCATCCATCTGGAGGCGAAAACCGCGCGGCTTGCGCTGCTGTTCCAAGCGGGCGGGGCGGAGGTCTTTGCCACGGGCTGCAATACCCTCTCCACGCAGGACGACGTTGCCGCCGCCCTGGCCGCCCAGAATGTTAGCGTGTTCGCCTGGCACGCCGCTACCGACGCGGAGTATCACGCGCATCTTTTGCAAACGCTTTCCTGCAAGCCGCACCTGATTTTGGACGACGGCGGGGATCTGACCCAGATTTTGTGCGACGAGCAGCCGGAGCTTGCTGAGTTTTTACTTGGCGGCGGCGAGGAAACCACCACCGGCGTCATGCGGCTGCGCGCCCGCGCGGATGCGGGCAGCCTGCGCTTTCCCATGATCAGCGTCAACGACGCGAAAATGAAGAGCTTCTTTGACAACCGTTACGGCACCGGTCAAAGCGTGTGGGACGGCATCAACCGCACCACCAACCTGGTGGTCGCCGGGAAAACCGTGGTGGTGGCGGGCTACGGCTGGTGCGGCAAGGGCGTCAGCATGCGCGCCAAAGGGCTTGGGGCGCAGG
>JAEWTC010000122.1 GCA_023459675.1 Bacillota bacterium
GGGAAATGGTCATCGGTCTGGAAACACACGTCGAACTCAAAACGGAAAGCAAAGTATTCTGTTCCTGCAAGGCCGTGTTCGGCGCGCAGCCCAACACGCTCGTTTGTCCCGTTTGCATGGGTTTGCCTGGTGCGCTGCCTGTATTCAACGAACAGGTGCTGCATTATGCCGCCAAAGCCGGCTTTGCACTCAACGGAAACGTTCACCATCGCAGCCGTTTCGACCGGAAGAACTATTTTTACCCCGATCTCCCCAAAGCCTATCAGATCAGCCAGTTCTATCAGCCGATCTGCGAGGGCGGCAGCCTTACGGTGCAGACCTCGGCGGGGGAAAAGACCATTGGGATTACGAGAATCCATATGGAGGAGGACGCCGGGAAACTTCTGCACGATGAGAAGAACGGCACCCTTCTGGATATGAACCGCTGTGGGGTGCCGCTGATTGAGATCGTAAGCGAGCCGGATATGCGATCCGCGGAGGAAGCGGTGGCGTATCTGCGCAAGCTGCGCGCGATACTTACCTATATCGAGGTCAGCGACTGTCGTATGAACGAAGGCAGCCTGCGCTGCGATGTAAACCTGAGTATTCACCGCCCCGGCGAACCGTTCGGGGTACGTACGGAAATGAAAAACCTGAACTCCTTCCAAAGCGTGGAACGCGCCATTCAGGCGGAGTACGAGCGCCAGGTTGCGGCGATGGACGCGGGGGAGGAAATCGTTCAGGAAACCAGACGTTACGATCAAAAAACCGGGAAAACCTACAGCATGCGCCGCAAGGAAAACAGCGCCGATTACCGGTACTTTCCCGATCCGGATCTGCCGGAAGTGCGGCTGACGCAGGCGCAGATGGATGCGATCAAAGCGGAAATTCCGCTGCTGCCGGACGCCCGCCGCGAAGCGTATATGACGAAATACGCGCTATCCGCATATGCCGCGGAACAGATTACCGGCGAACGCTGGCTTGCCGACTATTTCGAAGAGGCGGCCGGGTATGCGAAGTCTGCCGTCAGCGTTGCCAACCTATTGCAGGGCGAAGTATTTGCCATTCTTGCCGCCCGCGCGTCAGAAGCGGAGAAGAACGGGACTCCAATGCCGGACGGCTTGGCTTCCCTGCCCGTTTCGACGCGCAACCTTGCCAAACTATCCGATTTGCTGACGGACGGGCGTGTGAACAGCTCCACGGGTAAGAAGATTCTCGGCGTTCTGTTTGAAACGGATTGCGACCCGGAGGAGTATGCGCGTAAGCATTCGCTGTTTGCCGTTTCGGATGACGCGGTGCTTGCAAAGATCGTAGCTTCAACGCTTGCGGAAAACCCGGATATGGTGGAAAGCTACCGAAACGGGAAAATCACCGTGGAGCGCGCGATCATGGGAAAGGCAATGGCGGCAACGCACGGGAAGGCAGATCCGGAGCGGCTTGCGCAGCTGCTGCGGCAGGAATTGGAACGCCGTTAGTTTGCACCGCTTTAGGATAGCCGAATTGACAACGCAAGGCGGGCATGCTAAACTCGTAAAACATTATGGCAGAGAGTAGGGAGACGAAATGCGTCGCGTAGGTATCATCGGAGCAACCGGCATGGTCGGACAGCGATTTGCTTTACTTCTTAAGAATCATCCGTGGTTTCAGGTCACCGTAGTTGCGGCCAGCCCGAAAAGCGCGGGGAAACCCTACCGCGAAGCCGTACAGGGGCGCTGGGCGTTTCCCAACACGCCGATACCGGAAAACGTAGCCGACTTGATTGTGCGGGATGCGGCGGATATTACCGCTATCGCCAAGCTGGTAGACTTTGTTTTCTGCGCCGTGGATATGCCAAAACCGGAAACCCGTGCTTTGGAAGAAGCGTATGCCAAGGCCGAAGTGCCCGTTATCAGCAACAACAGCGCGTGCCGCGGGCTGGACGACGTTCCCATGATGATCCCCGAAATCAACGGAAACCATGCCCGGGCGATCGAGCAACAAAAGAAACGGCTGGGAACCAAGCGCGGTTTTATTATAGTAAAGCCCAACTGCAGCATACAAAGCTATGTTCCCGCGCTCTTTCCGCTTTTACAGTTCGAGCCGCAACAGGTAATCGCCTGCACCTATCAATCCATCAGCGGCGCGGGAAAGACGTTTGAAACCTGGCCGGAAATGATCGACAACGTCAATCCTCTGATTAAAGGCGAGGACGAGAAAAGCGAAATCGAGCCGATGAAAATCTTCGGCGCCGTGGAAGACGGGCTGATCGTAAACGCCGTGTTACCCGCGATCAGCGCGCAATGCATTCGCGTGCCCTGCACCGACGGCCACCTGGCCGCGGTGAGTGTGAAATTCAAAAATACGCCGACGATCGAGCAAATACTTGCTTGCTGGCAGAACGTCAGAACGGAGACGGACGGTATGGATCTGCCGTCCAGCCCGAAACAATTTCTCAAATACATGGAGGAGCCGGATCGGCCGCAAACCCGCCTGGACCGTGACTTTGAAAACGGAATGGGCATTACCATCGGCCGGCTGCGCAAGGATGCGGTGCTTGATTACAAGTTCGTCTGCCTGAGCCACAACACCATCCGCGGTGCTGCAGGCGGCGGCGTACTGAGCGCTGAATACCTCTGCAAGCTGGGCTACATGTAGAGGGGGATCTTGAGTTGGCTTTTGTTTTTGAAGGAAGCGCCGTAGCGCTCGTTACACCGTTTTTAAACGGCAAGGTGGATACGGGGGCAATCGAGCGCTTGGTGGAGTACCAGATAAACGCCGGTACTGCGGCCATCGTCGCCTGCGGAACGACCGGCGAGCCCGCTACGATGAACGTGGAGGAGCGCGAACTGGTCATCCGCACCGTGTGTAAGGCCGTAAACGGCCGTATTCCAGTTGTGGCGGGAACGGGCACTAACAACACGCAGGCGGTGATCGACGCCGCAAAACGGTATGAAGCGTATGGCTGCGCCGCGCAGCTTGTGGTGACCCCATATTACAATAAAACGAATAAGGAAGGCCTGTATCGCCATTTTATAGCGGTTGCCGAAAATACCGCCCTTCCGATCATTATTTACAACGTACCCAGCCGTACGGGCATGGATCTGCAGCCGGATACGCTGGCGCGCCTTGCCCAATGCGAGCAGATCGTTGGGGTGAAGGAAAGCAGCTATGATCTGCCGACGGTGATGGAAAAGTTTGCTGTGGCGCAGGATACGCAGATCGCCATGTATTCCGGCAACGACGATATGAATTATCCGTTGCTGATGCTGGGGGCGAAAGGTACGATATCGGTCGCCGCGAACTTTATCGCCGACAAGCTGGCACTAATGGTGCGGAGTTACCAAAACGGCGATCTGCAGACGGCGTTGCGGATGCAATTAGCGCTCATGCCCATCAACCGCGCGCTGTTTCTGGAAGTAAACCCGATTCCCTGCAAGGCGGCTATGGAGATGCTGGGTTTCTGCTCCGGAGAGCTTCGGCTGCCGCTGTATCCGATCAGCGAGCCTTGCCGGGAGAAGCTCGCCGAAGCGCTGCGCGGGCTCGACCTGCTGTAAAGGAGCGCCCGCATGAACATTATCATCAGCGGCGCGCTGGGGCGCATGGGAAGAGAGCTGTCGGAGGCGGCGGCACGCATGGGCGTTACCGTTGCATGCGGTGTCGACGCGTTGTATACAACGCAAACCGCCGCGTATCCGCTGGTTCGCACGCTGGCGGAAGTCAAGCAGAAAGCTGATGTGCTGATCGACTTCTCCGTGCCAACCAACCTGGAAGCCATACTCCAGTTCGGGTTGAAGGAGCGCATTGCCCTGGTTCTTTGCGTTACGGGATATACGCCGAGCGATATGGCGGCGATACAGGAAGCATCCAAACACATCCCCATTTTGCAGAGCGCAAACATGAGCTTCGGGGTGCAGGTTCTGCTGCGGCTGGCGAAAACCGCGGCCCGAATTCTGGGAAGCGAGTATGACATTGAGATTGTGGAAAAACACCACAATAAGAAGGTGGACAGCCCCAGCGGAACGGCGCTGATGCTTGCTGCCGCAATCGACGGCGAACGGGAGCCCATGCAGCTGTCCTTTGGCCGCCACGGAAAAACGGGGGAACGCAAGCCAAGCGAAATCGGCATTCACGCGGTACGGGGCGGCACGGTATCCGGCGAACACGAGGTGGGGTTTTATGGAGCCGGGGAAGAGCTGCTTCTTACGCATAGAGCCGAAAACCGCGCCTTGTTTGCCGGAGGCGCGCTGCGCGGCGCCGCATTTCTCGTGCGGCAGGCGCCGGGGCTGTATTCGCTGGCGGACGCGGCTGCAGATGCTTTGGAAGATAAATAAAGGGACTGGGTTGATACCCCGTCCCTTTTTGAGTTTTTGTTGCAATTCGTCAGATTTCCATGATAATGGGCAGGATCATCGGGTTGCGCTTGATCTTCTCGAAAATATACCGATGCAGTTCGTCCTTGATGCGGTTCTTCATGGCCTGCCACTCGCTGCCGTCCAGGTTTGCATAGCTGGCGATAATCAACCGGGTGAGCTCGCGGCTGTTTTCGATGATGTCCTCGCTTTCGCGGACATAGACGAAACCGCGGCTGACGATATCCGGCCCGCTGACGAGTTTACCGTTGTCGCGGTCGATCGCCATCACGACGATGATCAGACCGTCCTCGCTCAAATGCTTGCGGTCACGCAGCACAACGCTGCCGACGTCGCCGATGCCCAGGCCATCCACAAGCACGCCGCCGGTGGGTACGATTCCGGTGATCGCCAAGCTGTCCTTGTTCATTTCGATCACCTGGCCGCACTCCGGAATAACGATGTTCTCGCTGGGCGTGCCCAGAGATTCGGCAAGCTCCGCATGCTGCCATAACTTGCTGTATTCGCCGTGCAGGGGAATGAAGTACTTGGCGCGCAGCAGAACGTGCAAAAGCTTTAACTCTTCCTGACAGGCGTGGCCGGATACGTGCACTTCGGCGATCTGGCTGTAGATTACGTTCGCGCCGCAGCGGTACAGCTGGTTGATGACGCGGGCGATCGGCTTTTCGTTGCCGGGGATCGGGCTTGCGGAAATGATCACCATATCAGTCGGGCGAATCTGGATTTTGCGGTGCTCGCCATACGCCATGCGGGTGAGGCCGGCCATCGCTTCGCCCTGACTGCCGGTTGTGACGATCAAGATTTCCTCGTCGGCATAGTTGCCGAGATCATCGATATCGACAATGCTTTCTTCGGGGATGGTGAGTTCCCCAATCGACATGGCAACACGGGAGACATTCACCATACTGCGGCCGACAAAGCACACTTTTCTACCGAACAGCAACCCGGAATCGACCACCATTTGAACGCGGTGAACGTTGCTGGCAAACATGGCGACGAAGACGCGCCCTTTTGCCTGCTGGAACTGGTCGATAAAGGTCTGCCGGATGCTGGTTTCGCTCATGGTGTGGCCCTTGCGCTCGACGTTGGTGGAATCGCAAAGGAAGGCCAGAACGCCCTTGGTGCCCAATGCCGCAAACGCCGCCAGATCCGTAACGTCGTCTGCGATGGGTGTGTAGTCAATCTTAAAGTCGCCGCTGAAAACGACCGTTCCCGCAGGACAGGTGATGGCAATGGAAACGGCGTCCGCGATGGAGTGATTGACGTGGATAAACTGTACGGAAAATGCCCCTGCGTTCACCACAACCTTGGGTTTGATCACA
Source organism: Bacillota bacterium (assembly GCA_023459675.1). Lineage (GTDB taxonomy): Bacteria > Bacillota > Clostridia > Christensenellales > Aristaeellaceae > CAXXOK01. The sequence continues at coordinate 5,651 of JAEWTC010000122.1, forward strand.
TTCAACTGCACGTTGGAAAGGCGGTGCTCCTTGAGTTTCAAATCAATCAGCGCTAAGGTGAGCTTCGTGCCGTACAGCGGTACCGAAATTTGCCTGAGCACATAGGGGATTGCGCCGATGTGATCTTCATGCCCGTGGGTGATAAACATCCCGCGAATCTTTTCTTTGTTTTTGATGAGATACGTAACGTCGGGTATGACGAGATCCACACCCAACATATCCGCATCCGGAAACACGGAGCCGCAGTCTACAACGATGATATCGTCGCCATACTCAACTACGGTTATATTCTTGCCGAACTCATCAACACCCCCAAGCGGGATGATGCGAAGCTTCGCTTGTTCAGCTTCAGCCATTGAAAAACCTCCTTCAAACATTGCGGCGGAAATACCCGCACCCGAAAAAACAAATACGTCACATTGTATGCATGCGTGTCTCTTTGCGCAAGAATACTTTGTATGTTAATGTTACATGGCACACCGTGTTTAATCGCCATATCTATAAACAGCCCATCAAAGATGCGGCTTACTATACGATTATCAGCAAACGGTTCGCATTCCTATTAACAAAGGTATTATAGCATATGTACGGGTAAAAGACTATTAAGAAACCGTAAACAACATGAATTTGTCAGTATTCGACAGGGAACGGTAGATTTTGCTGTACTCATGTGTCAAGATATGCCGCAGCCGATATCCTCGCTCGTCGGTTTATCTTGAAAAACGCCGGTAATTTTTGGAGTCCATTCCGGTTTTTTCGACATACGCCTGTCAATTCTATGCAGAAGCAATAGGGAAGCCGCAACGCCGAAGGCGGCGGCGAGAACAGTCCACAGGTCGGATCCGCCGCTGAGCCAATAGCCCAATAGCATTCCGAGGAGAAGGCCAGACAGGGGCAGTACGTATACCAGCACCGTGGCTTGCAGGAAACGGTTTTCCGGGAGTTCCACACGCACCCACGAGCCGATCTCGCAATCCGAGAGCACTTCGACTTCGCCTTTCTGCGACTGGGAGCCGCACGCGCCGCATTTGGCGCATGCTTCTGGCCTGGAAAATTCGACCGTTACAAGTCCTTTCGCGCTGTTGCGCTTTGTGACTTGACCTAATTTGATCATCGAAATACCTCCGTATTCGGCGGTTGAATATTGCATGGTTAATTTGGAAGTTCACTTGACGATGGACAGGTTTTATGCTAAAATATAAAATTGCATCAGTATCGTCTGTATGCGGAGCACCATATATCCGCAAACAGTATTTTACAGCGAGCCGGTGGAAAAATCAACTGTAAAGTACGCGGCCACAAACGCAGGCAGAGACGGTCCTATGCATGAACATGAGGAGTGATAGCATATATGGCGCATGAGGTTCAAATGGGGAAACTGAGAAAGCGAATGAGTTTCTCACGCATCGAAGAAGTTTTGGATATGCCCGATCTCATAGAGGTGCAAAAGAACAGTTATCGACGCTTCCTGCAAGAAGACCTCCGCGAGGTGCTCAACGATGTATCACCGATAAACGACTACACGGACAATTTGGTTCTCGAATTTGTCGATTATTCGCTGGACGAGCCGAAAAACAGCGTAGAGCGGTGCAAGGAACGGGACATGACCTATGCCGCTCCGCTCAAGGTGTTTGCCCGTCTCAAGAACCGTGAAACAGGCGAAATCAAGGAATCCGACGTGTTTATGGGCGATTTCCCCTTGATGACCGACCACGGCACGTTCGTTATTAACGGCGCGGAACGCGTCATCGTCAGCCAGCTGGTGCGCTCGCCCGGCGTATACTACTCCGACGCGATCGATAAAACCGGCAAGCACCTGTTTTCCACCACGGTGATCCCCAACCGCGGCGCATGGCTGGAATACGAGACCGATTCCAACGACGTGCTCTGGGTGCGTATCGACCGTGCAAGAAAGCTGCCCATAACGGTGCTGCTGCGCGCGCTGGGTTACGGTACGGATAGCGATATTATCAACCTTCTGGGTGAGGAAGAGCGCTTGATGACCACGCTGCAGCGCGGCGATAACGCGCAGAATCAGGATGAGGGCCTGATTGAAATCTATAAACGCCAGAAGCCGGGCGAACCGCCGACGCGGGACAGCGCGCAGAGCCTTCTCAACTCGCTGTTCTTCGATCCCAAGCGCTATGATCTGATGCGTGTCGGCCGGTATAAATTCAATAAAAAGCTGTCGCTGTGCAAGCGTATTCAAGACCAGATCGCAGCCGAAGACATCGTGGATCCGCAAAGCGGCGAGATCTTTGTAAAAGCCGGCAAGACGATTGAAAAAGACGTCGCCAGGGCGATCCAGAACAGCGGCCTCAACGCCGTGGTCATCAAGCTGGAAAGCCGCAACCTGAAAATCGTCGGCAACCATTTCGTGGATGCGTCCGGCTATCTGCCCTTCGACCCCAAGTCGATCGGCGTGCTGGAAATGGTTCATTATCCGACGCTCAAACAGATACTGGATGCGTGCGGCGAGAACGAAGAGCTTCTGCGCCAGACCATCAGCGACAATCTTTACAATCTGGTGCCCAAGCGGATTTTGACGGACGACATCGTGGCTTCCGTCAGCTACCTGCTCGGCTTGCCGTATGGTATCGGTTCTACGGATGATATCGATCATCTGGGCAACCGCCGCCTTCGCAGCGTGGGCGAGCTGCTCCAAAATCAGATCCGTATCGGCCTCAGCCGTTTGGAGCGCGTGGTTCGCGAGCGTATGGCCATTCAGGACGCCAACGACGTTCGTCCGGGCGAACTCATCAACATCCGGCCCGTCAGCGCGGCGATCAAGGAGTTCTTTGGTTCCTCCCAGCTTTCGCAGTTCATGGATCAGCCAAACCCGCTGGCAGAGCTCACGCATAAGCGCCGCCTGTCCGCTCTCGGCCCCGGCGGCCTGAACCGCGACCGCGCTTCGTTTGAAGTCCGCGACGTGCATTACAGCCATTATGCCCGAATTTGCCCCATTGAGACGCCTGAAGGACCCAACATCGGCTTGATCGGCTCGCTTGCGACCTATGCCCGCATCAACGAGTACGGGTTTATCGAAGCCCCGTATCGCCGGGTGGATAAGAAGACCGGTAAGGTAACGGAAGAGATCGTCTACATGACGGCCGACGAGGAAGACTTTTACAAGGTCGCGCAGGCCAACGAACCGATCGAGGCGGACGGCTCTTTCACGCATGAGCGCGTAACCGTGCGCGACAAGGCGGAGATCATCGAGGTTCATGCCGAGCAGGTGGACTTTATCGACGTCAGCCCCCGGCAGGTGGTTTCCGTCGCAACCGCAATGATCCCGTTCCTGGAAAACGACGACGCCAACCGCGCGCTGATGGGTTCCAACATGCAGCGCCAGGCGGTTCCGCTGCTGATGCCGGAAGCGCCGATCATCGGCACAGGCATGGAGTACAAGGCCGCGCAGGACAGCGGCGTGGTGCTGATTGCCAAGGAAGACGGCGTTGTAAAGAAGGTCTCCGGCGAGCAGGTAATCGTCGCCAATAAGCACAACGAAGAAAAAATATACCGCCTTCAGAAATTTGCCCGCAGCAACCAGGGCACCTGCATTAACCAGCGCCCGCGCGTCACGGTGGGTCAGCAGCTGGAAAAGGGCGATTTGATTGCGGACGGTCCTTCTACCGAGCTGGGCGAGATCGGGTTGGGTCGCAACGTGCTCATCGGTTTCATGTCCTGGGAAGGCTATAACTTCGAGGACGCGATCCTGATCAGCGAAGAGCTTGTGCGGGAAGACAAGTATACCTCGATCCATATCGAAGAATTTGAGTCCGAAGCCCGCGAAACGAAGCTAGGCTCGGAGGAAATCACGCGCGATATTCCAAACGTCGGCGAGGACGCCGTAAAGGATCTTGACGAGTTCGGCGTCGTTCGCATCGGTGCGGAAGTGCAAGCCGGCGATATTCTGGTGGGTAAGGTCACCCCGAAGGGCGAAACCGATCTGACGGCCGAGGAACGCCTGCTGCGCGCGATATTCGGCGAGAAAGCCCGCGAAGTTCGCGATACGTCGCTGCGCGTACCGCACGGCGAAGGCGGCATCGTGGTAGACGTGAAAACGTTCACCCGCGAGAGCAAGGACGAACTCAGCCCGGGCGTCAACGAAATGGTTCGCGTGTATATCGCCCAGAAGCGCAAAATCAGCGTGGGTGATAAGATGGCCGGCCGCCACGGCAACAAAGGCGTCGTGTCCCGCATTCTGCGGCAGGAAGACATGCCCTTCATGCCCGACGGCACTCCGCTGCAAATCGTGCTCAACCCGATGGGCGTGCCTTCGCGCATGAACATCGGCCAGGTGCTGGAAGTGCACCTTGGCCTTGCGGCAAAAGCGCTTGGCTGGCACGTAGCAACCCCGGTATTTGACGGCGCGCATTACAGCGAAATTGTGGAGTGCCTGGAGAAAGCCGGAAAAAGCGCGGACGGAAAAACCATCCTCTATGACGGCCGTACCGGCGAAGCGTTTGAAAACCGCGTCACCGTCGGGATTATGTACTTCCTGAAGCTTCACCACCTTGTGGATGATAAGATGCACGCCCGTTCCGTAGGCCCGTACTCGCTTGTTACGCAGCAGCCGCTGGGCGGCAAGGCGCAGTTCGGCGGTCAGCGTTTCGGCGAAATGGAAGTGTGGGCGTTGGAAGCGTACGGCGCGGCCAACACCCTGCAGGAGATTTTGACCGTGAAGTCCGACGATATCGTAGGGCGTGTGAAGACCTACGAAGCGATCGTCAAGGGCACGAACATCCCCGCGCCGGGTGTGCCGGAGAGCTTCAAGGTACTGCTGAAGGAACTGCAGTCTCTTGCGCTGGATATCCGCGTGATGGACGCCATGAAGAACGAGATCATCATCCGTGAACTGGAAGACGACGACACGGAAGAGATTGCGATGCCGGTTCGTACGGTGGAGCGCGACAAGGAAGAGGAAGTCTTCACTCGCGAGGAATTTGAAGAATCGATAGATGATGAAGAGCTGGAGGACATTGATTTCAACCTTGAGGACGACGATCTGGACGATTTCAACATGGAGTTGGGCGATGATCTGGGGGTTGACCTGGATACCGATGAGGATCATGGCTCGGACGAAAACTCTGCGGACGGTCCGCAAACGGAGTAAGAAATTGCCGCAGCGTTTCCTGTATCAAGACCGTATCCCCTCGATTGTCCAATTTCCGAAAGGAGTGTCCAACCTTGTTTGAATTAACGAACCTTGATTCGATCCAGATAAGCATGGCGTCGCCGGAAAAAATCCTCGCATGGAGCTTTGGTGAGGTCAGCAAGCCAGAAACCATTAACTACCGTACCTTGAAGCCCGAACGCGACGGATTGTTCTGCGAACGCATCTTCGGACCGACGAAGGACTGGGAATGCAACTGCGGTAAATACAAGAGAATTAAGTTCAAGGATAAGAACAAGATCTGCGATAAGTGCGGCGTGCAGGTAACCCGGGCTAAGGTGCGCCGTGAACGCATGGGGCATATTCAGCTGGCCGCCCCCGTAAGCCATATCTGGTACTTTAAAGGCATCCCCAGCCGCATGGGTATGCTGTTGGATATCAGCCCCCGCGCGCTGGAAAAAGTGCTTTACTTTGCAAGCTTCATCGTTCTCAACCCCGGCGATTCCAAGGTTACGGGCTTAAAGAAGCATGAGCTGATCACCGACGCCCGCTACCGCGAATTGGAAGCCCAGTTCGGCCGCGGATCGTTCAGAGCCGGCATGGGCGCCGAGGCGGTCAAGGAAATGCTCCTTGACCTGAACCTGGATGAAATCAGCGCCAAGCTCAAAAAGGAGATCGCGGACCTTGTGGAAAAGGAACGCGATCGCGATACGGAAGGCCAGAAGCGCTCCCGCGCCGTGAAACGGCTGGAAGTTGTGGAAGCATTCCGCCAAAGCGGCAATCGCCCGGAATGGATGATTTTGGACGTCGTTCCCGTCATCCCGCCGGACCTTCGCCCGATGGTGCAGCTGGACGGCGGACGTTTTGCCACCAGCGACCTGAACGATCTCTACCGCCGCGTCATCAACCGCAATAACCGGCTCAAGCGGCTCTTGGAACTGGACGCGCCGGACATCATTGTGCGCAACGAGAAGCGGATGCTGCAGGAAGCGGTTGACGCGCTGATTGATAACGGCCGCCGCGGCCGTGCGGTGACCGGCCCGGGCAACCGCGCGCTGAAATCGCTGTCCGATCTTCTGCGCGGCAAGCAAGGGCGTTTCCGCCAGAACCTGCTGGGCAAACGCGTAGACTACTCCGGCCGTTCGGTAATCGTGGTCGGCCCCGAATTAAAGCTTTACCAGTGCGGCCTGCCCAAGGAAATGGCATTGGAACTGTTCAAGCCTTTCGTCATCGAGCGCCTGGTGGCGCTGAAATACGCGCATCACGGCAAGAACGCAAAACGCATGGTGGAAAAAGGCCGTCCGGAAGTGTGGGACATTCTCGAAGGCGTCATCAAAGAGCATCCCGTTCTCTTAAACCGCGCTCCCACGCTGCACCGCCTCGGCATTCAGGCGTTCGAGCCTGTGCTGGTGGAAGGCAGAGCCATTAAGCTGCATCCGCTGGTTTGCACCGCGTACAACGCGGACTTCGACGGCGACCAGATGGCCGTACACGTACCGCTTTCCATGGAAGCGCAGGCGGAAGCGCGCTTCCTAATGCTGGCGCACAATAACATCCTGAAACCGCAGGACGGCAAGCCCGTGATGTCTCCTTCGCAGGACATGGTGATCGGCTGCTATTATCTGACGATGACCTATCCCAAGCGGGAAGACCTTACCCCCAATGAGATCCCCGTCTTCTCCAACTATGAAGAAGCGATGATGGCTTATCAAACGGGGAACCTCACCCTGCAGCAGCCGGTCCGCGTTCGCTTAACCCGTACGTTTGATAATGTGAGCGCTACGAAGATTGTCGATTGCACGCTGGGTATGCTCATTCTCAACGAAGTGATCCCCCAGGATATCGGCCGCAAGCCGCGCCTTTGCCTGGACGATATGTTTGCGCTCGAAGTGGACACGCTGTGCGGCAAGAAGGATCTGGGCAAAATCGTTGACCAGGTATACCAGACGCATGGAATTCATACCACAGCACAGGTCCTGGACGCCATGAAGGCGCTGGGCTTCAAGTATTCTACCCGCGGCGCGATCACCGTATCGGTAAGCGATATCAAGGTGCCGCCGCAGAAAAAGGAAATGCTGGACGAAGCCGAAGGACAGGTTACGGAGATCAACGACAACTACTTCATGGGTCTTCTCAGCGAAGACGAACGGTATCGCGCCGTGATTGAGGTATGGAGCAACACCACGGCGAAGCTCAGGAATATGATTTTGCCCGGCCTGGACGAACGCAATCCGATCCGCATGATGACAGACTCCGGCGCCCGCGGCAGCGCTTCGCAGATTGCACAGCTTGCCGGTATGCGCGGCCTAATGGCGTCGCCTTCCGGGAAAACCATCGAGCTTCCCATCCGCGCCAATTTCCGCGAAGGGTTATCCGTTCTGGAGTTCTTCCTTTCCTCGCACGGCAGCCGCAAATCGCTTGCCGATACAGCGCTTCGTACGGCGGACTCCGGTTATCTGACCCGCCGCTTGGTGGACGTATCGCAGGAAGTGATCGTGCGCGAGCAGGACTGCTTCGCACACGGCAGCGAGAAGGTACGCGGCATCGCGCTGGAAGAGATCGCCATCAATAATCAGGTGATCGAAAGCCTGGAGGACCGCCTTGTGGGCCGCGTAGCCGCGGAAGATATCGTAGACCCGGCCACTGGGGAAATTATCGTTACGCTGAACGAGCTGATTACGCACCAGAAGGCAAGAAGCATCGTGAACGCCGGTATTCGTAAGGCGCAGGTCCGCAGCGTTCTTACCTGCCGAAACGAAACGGGCGTATGCGCGCGCTGCTACGGCGCAAACCTTGCCACGGGCGAGCCCGTGGATGTGGGCGAAGCGGTGGGCATCGTTGCCGCGCAGGCAATCGGCGAACCCGGCACACAGCTGACCATGCGTACGTTCCACACAGGCGGCGTTGCCGGCGGTGATGATATTACACAAGGTCTTCCCCGTGTCGAAGAACTCTTCGAGGCCAGAAAGCCCAAACGCGACGCGATCCTTGCGGAGATCAGCGGTAAGGTAAGCATCACGGAGAACAAGCGCAAGCGGGAACTTATCGTTACCAACCAGGACGATCCTACGGAGCAGAAGAGCTACCAGATCAATTACGGCAGCCGCTTGAAAGCGGAAGACGGCCAGATGGTAGAAGCCGGCGACGAGCTGATCGAAGGCTCGATCAATCCTCACGATCTGCTTCGCATCCTCGGCGTGAAAGCCGTACAGGATTATCTGCTGCGCGAGGTTCTCAGCGTTTACCGCCAGCAGGGCGTGAATATCAGCGATAAGCATATCGAAATTATCGTGCGCCAAATGCTGCGCAAGGTTCGCGTGGAAGACTGCGGCGATACCAGCCTTCTGCCAGGCGCGCTGGTGGATATCTTCCGGTTTGAGGAAGCCAACCGTGTGCCGATTGAAACAGGCGGCCGCCCCGCGATTGCCAAGCGCATCCTGCTGGGCATCACCAAGGC
>JAEWTC010000123.1 GCA_023459675.1 Bacillota bacterium
TGGGAGGACGTTTTCTTCACGCCCAGCTCCCCGCCGAAGTCGATGGTCATCGCGTAGGCGGGGTTTTTGGCTTTGCGGTTTATTTTCACGGTCAGCACCGTGCCCACGCGGATGTCCAGCTTGTCGAAATCGTCCATGGTAATCATCGGCGGTTCTCCCCGTATTCGCGCGTTTGGAACGCGGTCATTTTCCATCTACTGCGCCCGGACGGCCTCCAGAAGACCCGTTTGCCGGTTGACCGCATACGCGGCGTCTGCCTCCAGAGCGCCGTCCGCGGCCAGTGCCGGGGCGAGAACGTCCTGCAGATAGCCGTCCGCGCGGCAGACGAGCACGGTATCGTAAGATTCCAATAAGGTTTTCCACTGTTCGGCAGTCACGGGATAGGAAAACTGGTTTTGCTTGCCCTCGGGGTCGGAAAGCCAGAAGGTGCCTTCCGCGTTGGTTGTGCGCGGGCAGAGCGCGTAGCGCAGCGCGGCGAAAGCACTGCCGTCGTCCCCCTGACAAACGAGATACACGCGGGCAGTTTCGGGCAGATGCGCGGCGGCTTCCCCGGCGGCTGCGTAGTAAGCGTCGTATTTTTCGTTGTCCGCCGAAAACGAGCGGGCGGAAAGCACGCTCACCGCGCCGCTTGCGGGAAGAAGAAGGCAAAGCAGGCAAAACAGCGCAAGTATATGCCGCCGCCACGTCCACCGCGGCCTGCGCGCGGAAACCCGCTGCCCCGCGCCCAGCGCGAAGAGCGCAAGGAATACTGCTCCCACGGCCATAAGGCGGTCGAAGCCGACAAGCTTGGCTGCGTCCATCGCGGAGGCGGCAAACAAATAATACAGAAGCAGCCCGGCGGTATACGCGCAGACGACAAGGACCGCGAACAGCAGCCCGGCGCGCGTTTCCCGCAGGGGTTCGTCCCGCCGCGCGGCGTGAATCAGGGTTGCGGAGCATGCCGCGAGCAGCGCAAACAGCGCGAGGAACGAAACGTAGGCCGTGCCCAGCGAAAACATCGCGGAGCCGCCCGCCGAAAGCCCCAAGCGCACCGTGACCGCCTTCGCCGTAACGCTCTGCCAGAACAGGCGCAGGGTTTCTCCCGCCGCCGCGCCGTGCAGAGCGACGCCGTACGGAAGCTGCGTAATGCCGCCCAGCAGCAAAAGCCCGACGAGTACGGCGATCCGCGCCAAACGCCCCCGGCGGTCCGCGCTACGAACCTCCGGCGCGCGCATAAGCCCGGAAAGAAACAGGCAAACGGCGGCAAGCCCGAAGAACCAACCGGCGGCGCCCATCAGGGAAAGCACCAAAGCAAAAAGCCCCAGCGCCACGGCTTGCGGCAGTGATTTTTCACCAGTTGCCGCCAAAAACGCGCCGGCGGCGAGGATGGCGATAAGCCCCTGGGGGTACAGGGCGGAGAACAAATCAAAAAAGAGCAGCGGCACGGCGATAGCGGCCAGATAGCTGAGAAGCCCATAACCCGCGCGGATCATGGCTTTGGGGTGCGCGCTATGGGCAAACGGCGTCAGCAACGCAAGGCAGGCCGTGCCGGAAGCCGCATACGGCAGCCATTCCAGATAGCCGCCCGCCGGATACAGAAACAGGTGAACGGATTGGAACACCGAAGCGAACACCGCCGCCCCGGGCGCGGCCGCGGCGGCAAAGCCCGCGGGGCGCAGGCTGTTGGTCAGCGTCATCGCCTTGGCCGCAAGCGCCCACTGCGCCTGTTCCTCCCGGAGCAGGGGAATACGGCCCTGGCTTACGTACAAAAGCCAGAGAAACGACAAGCTGATATAAAGCAGGGAAACGTCCCAAAGCGGCGGGCGCGCGGCGCCCCGGCGCCAATGAAGGATCAGCCCGGCAACGCCCAGCGCGATCATCAAAAACACCGTGAACACGGCGCTGAACCTAAGCAGCCCGAACAGCCCGCAAAGATAGGTGTGCGCGATTAGAAACAGCACGCTTGCCGGGATCATCTCCGCCGCGCGGCGTTTGAGCAGCGCCGCGGCGAACACCGCGCCGCCGAGGATCGCCAGGAACACCAAACCGCTTGCCGCCATACGCACCCCTCCGCGTTTTGCTTCATTTTATCACAGTTTGGGCGGTTGTGCGCAAGCGGCCGCGGGCATTGACTTCCCCGCGGCGGGTTATTACAATAACGGTATCCAGAAAATGAGGAGAATGCTATGGCCGCCGTCCTCCTGCCGTTGTTTTTGCTCACCATCGCCGCGCTGGCCGCCGCCTATCTGCTGCGCCGCCGGTTTACGGAAACGCTGCCCCTTACGGCGCTTTCGGCGATGCTTATTCTCTATGCGTTCTACGCGTTTGGCTTCCTGCGCGCCGGGCGGATATTCGTGATCGTCCTGTGCGCGGCGCTGACCGGCCTTGCCCTGCTGCGGCTATTGCGCAGGCGGGACGGCGGCAGGTTTCTCCGGGCCGAGGCGCTATCGCCGCAGATGGCGGCGTATCTGCTGCTGACGGCGTCGTTCTATGTTCTCTCGCAAAACAAGCTCGTGGGCTTGTGGGATGAGCTGCGCCTGTGGGGTTCGCTTCCCAAGGCGCTGTTTGCCTTCGGCACGCCGCAGTTCGGCGAAAACGCTTCGCTGTTCGCCTTCTCCCAGTCTTACCCGCCCGCGCTGCCGCTGCTGCAGTATTTCTTTGCCAGCTTCTCGCCGGTGTTTTCGGAGGGTTCGCTGTTTTTCACCCGCGCGTGGCTGGGCCTCACGCTGCTGTTGCCGGTCACCCGCAACCTTACGTGGAGCCGCTGGCACGGGCTGACGGCGTGCGCGTTTTTGATTTTCTTCGTGCCCTATGTGCTCACCACCAACGACCCGGATTTCGCCTTCTATTACGAAAGCCTGTATGTGGACGCGCCCGCGGGCATTTTGTGCGGCTTTCTCTGCTGGCAGGCGATGGACGATTGCACCAAGGACCGCTTCTCCGCAATAGCTTTTGCTTTATCATTAATGGCGCTGACGCTGATGAAGGATTTCGGGGTGCTGTTCGGCGGGCTGTGCGTGGCGGGAAGCCTGGCGTGGGTTATCCGCGCACAAAAGGGAAACGGGCGCAGGCAGGCGCTTGTGCGCACAGCGGCCGCCACGGGCGCGCTGGCCATCGCCTATTTGTCGTGGCAGGTTTTGATGCGCGTGTACGGCGTGATCAACTATAACACCGTGGACGCGACCCTGCCCGCGCCGGACGCGCTGTTTCGCTCGCTTTCGTTTTTCCTGTCGTCGGTGGTGACGGTCAATCTCTCGGCGGCCACGCTCTCGGTCACGTTCGGCGCGGTGCTGTTGTTGATCCTTCTGTGCTACGTTTTCTTCGTA
>JAEWTC010000124.1 GCA_023459675.1 Bacillota bacterium
TACGCCGTCATGCTATCGTTTTCTCATTCCAAAACCGAGAGGTGCATACGGATGGCAACGCTGAAGGAAGTCGCCCAGAAAGCCGGCGTGACGGTGACCACGGTTTCCAGGCTGCTCAACAAGCCGGACATGGTGGGCAGCGCGACGACCAAGCGAATCCGGCAGGCAATGCGCGAGTTGGATTATCAGCCCAACGAGCTTGCCCGTTCCCTGTCCAAAAAAACCAGCAACTTCATCGGCCTCATCGTTCCCTCGGCGCGCAACGCTTTTTTTGCCAAAGTCATCGAACGCATGGAGCGTCACATCACGGCCAACGGCTATAAGCTGCTTTTGTGCGTTTCCAACCACGAACGCAAAAAGGAAATCGAATACTTCTCCATGCTCCGCGCCAACAAGGTGGCGGGCGTGATCATCGCAAGCCACACCCAGGATATCGCCGAAAGCGTATCCTTCGACGCGCCCATCCTTTCCATCGACCGCGTGATTTCCCCCCGCATCTCCGCCGTATGCTCCGACAACCTGAGCGGCGGCCGCATGGCGGCGGAACTGTTGATCCGCAAGGGCTGCAAGCGCATTGCCTATTTCAGCGGCGGCGTGATTATGCGGGGCATGAGCGCATCCCTGCGCCAGCAGGGCTTTGAGCAGGCGATTCGCCAGCACGGGATGGAGCCCATCATTCAGGCCCACCGCGAGGACCGTTTCATTTCCATGAAGTATCAGGATCTCATCGCGGCGTTCTTCGAAACGCACGGCGATATCGACGGCGCCGTGTGCAGCAACGATATTCTGGCCGCGGAGATCATCCGCTTCGCGCTCCGGCACGGCGTGAGCGTGCCCGGCAGCTTGAAGGTGATCGGGTACGACGACATCGACCTGGCGGAGCTCTATACGCCATCCATCACCTCCATCCACCAGCCGGTCAACGATATCTGCTGCTTTGCCGTGGAGAGCATCCTGCAGTACGGCAGGCGGCCCATACCGTCTTCCACGATCTTTCCCGTGCGCCTGATCGAGCGCGAAAGCACCGGCTGAACGCACGCGCCGCCGCCGGATATGATGCCCGCTGCACATGCGGGGAACGCAACCATCAAAGGCCTTTGCGGGAGCGCTGGAGCGGCGCTTCCGTTTTATTTGCGATTTGTAATGTCAATCGGTTGACATTTCATATTTCCGCGTTTATAATCACCATACAGAGACTCTCCCGTTGAGGGAGGCAATTGAAAAGGAGGACATCCCCCATGAAACAATCCCGTTTCCTCGCTTTGATCCTGGCGCTGCTGATGATAGTTTCGCTGCTCCCGGCGGGCGCCGCCGCGGAAGGCGAAATTAAGCTGACCTACTACAGCACCTCCGCCGAGGTCAACGCCATGTTTGAGGAGATGTTCGTGAAGTACCACGAACTCAACCCCAACGTCACCATCGAGCTCATCCCCACCGGCGTGGGCCAGGGCCAGCAGGAACAGCTGCAATCGCTGTACGCATCCGGCAACGCCCCCACCTTTATGAACATCGACCCCGCCAACGTGCTGGACTACCAGGACAAGCTCTACGTGTTCGATCCCGCCACCCCGTGGTTTGCCAACTATAACGACGGCGCGCTGGAAGCCGGCAAATTCGACGGACAGATCTACGGCATTCCCTTCTCCACGCAGGGCTATGCGCTTTGCTACAACAAGCGCGTGGTGGAATCCGTGATCCCGGATTTCGACCCCACCACCATTACCACGCAGGACGCGCTTCGCACGTTCCTGGAAACGATCGACGCGGCGGGCATCCCCGCAACGCTGATCCACGGCGCGAACTGGTCCATGGGCGCGCACTATCTGGGCCTGGTCTACGCCGTACACGGCCGTGACACCGCCTCCGGCGAAGCCTTCATCGAAAGCCTGATCGACGGCACCGTGAGCATCGCCGACGACCCCCTGTTCCAGGGCTACATGGATACGTTTGACATGCTGCTCAAGTACAACTACAACCAGGCGGATCCGCTGGTGGGCGACTATATGGCCGACGCGCAGGCGTTTGCCGAAGGCAAGTCCGCCACCTTCTTCATGGGCGACTGGCTGTGGACGGTCGTAGGAACGTTTGAAACCAAGGACACCGAGTTTGGCTACATCCCCATCCCCTGGAGCAACGACCCCGCCGTGTACGGCAACTCCGAAGTGGTTGTGTCCATGCCCAAAGTCATGTGCATCGACGCTTCCCAGAGCACGCCCGAACAGCAGGCGGCAGCGCTGAACGTTCTGGAATGGATGCTGTCCCAGGCCGAAGGCCAGGAATACTTCATCCAGGCCGGGTTCTCCATGCCGCTCAAAAACATCCGCAGCGACGCTACGTATAACACCATGACCGAATCCATCGCGGATTACTCCGCCAGGGGCAAGACCATCAACATCGGCTGCTTTACCTACCTGACCGGCGACGCATGGGCCCAGACCGGCGACCTGATGCTGCGCTACATCGTCGGCGATATCGACCGCGCGGGCCTTGCCGCCGGTATCGATGCGTTTTGGAAGACGCAGGTTAAACACTGACCGATTGTCGAATCTCCATAGGATACAGGCGGCGCCGGCGCGTGTGTGCCGGCGCCGCACTTGAGAAAATGGGAGGTCCCTGCGCCTATGCGGGAAAAGAATTTCTTCAAACGCAGCGGAATCTTTCTGGCGTTTAACGGCCCCACCTTGTTTGCGTTCATCTCCGTCCTCATCGTGCCGTTTATTTACGGCTTGTTCCTTACCTTTACCGATTGGAACGCGATCGCGGATACCTACAGCTTCGTAGGGTTCCAGAATTACGCGAAGGTGTTTACCGATCAGGAATTCCTGCTCCAGCTGCTGCTCACGTTCCGCTACGTGCTCATCTCCGCGGTGCTGTGCAACGTGCTTGCGTTCACGCTCGCCTATTTTCTGACCAGCGGCATGCGCGCGCAGAATTTTCTGCGCGGAGGTTTTTTTATTCCCAACCTGATCGGCGGCATTATACTGGGCTATATCTGGAAATTCATCTTCGCCAACGTCCTGACCCAGGTTGGCAAAGCGTTTGATATTACCTGGCTGAAAACGTCCTTCCTCACCAACCCCGACCGGGCCGTATGGGCGATGATCATCGTCACGGTTTGGCAGTACGCGGGGTACCTGATGATGATCTATATCGCCGGGTTCGTCGGCATTCCCAGAGACGTGCAGGAGGCCGCCGATATCGACGGCGCGCACGGGCTGAAAAAGCTGTGGCGGGTGACCATCCCCATGATGATCCCGTCGTTCAACATCTGCATGTTCATTACGATGTCCCGCGGGTTTATGGCCTACGACCTGAACCTGTCGCTGACCAACGGCGGGCCGTACGGCTCCACACGGCTTGCCGCCATGCACGTGTACCAGAAAGCCTTCCAGTCCAAGCTCTACGGCATCGGGCAGTCGGAAGCCATCATCCTGTTCATCGTGGTTGCGCTGCTTTCCGTAACGCAGCTGTTGATCAACAAGAAACGCGAGGTGGAAATATGACGTCGCGCCTCCATAAACGGCATTGGGCGGGAACGATTTTCATCTTCCTGCTCCTCGCCGCGTTTCTGGTGCCGTTTTACCTGATCCTCAACAACTCCTTCCGCACCACGGAAACGTTCGTCCGCGCCCCGTTCCAGCTGACCAACAGCCTGGATCCGAAGAATTTCGCGGACGCATTTGAGAAAATGCGGTTCATGAGCGGCTTTTTCAACTCCCTGCTGGTCACCGTACTCAGCGTTTCGGTGCTGCTGCTCACGGCCTCGATGTCCGCGCACTATATGGTGCGCAATCCAGGAAAGGTCAGCCACACGATTTTTGCCGTCATGGTGGCCTCGATGATCGTGCCGTTTCAGGCGGTGATGATCCCGCTGGCGAAAATCTACGGATCGCTGAACCTGTATAACAACACCTGGACGCTGATCTTCTTCTACGCGGGGTTCGGCCAGGCGTTCGCGGCCTTCATCTTTCATGGGTTCATCAAAAGCATCCCGCTGGAGCTGGAGGAGGCGGCGCTGATCGACGGCTGCGGGAAACTGCGCAACTTTTTCCGCATCGTGCTGCCCAACCTGAAACCCGTGATGGTGACCGTGCTGATATTGGACGTTTTATGGATCTGGAACGATTACCTGCTCCCCAGCATGGTGCTTCTTTCGCCCAACCTCCGCACGCTACCGCTTTCCACGTACGGGTTTTTCAACACCTACAGCGTGGATTACGCGCCGCTGATGGCCGGGCTGGTGCTGACGATCCTGCCGGTGATCCTTCTCTACCTGGCATGCCAGAAGCAGATCATCGAAGGCGTTGTACAAGGCGCGAGCAAGTAGCGGGCAACCCGGTGACAAGGAGAGAAGAGTATGGAACTATTCACGAATTCCGGCACGCCGGTGTTTTTTGGCCGGACGCTGTACGACGAACGGATGGAAGGAACGTTTTTCAACTGGACCGGCTCCGGGTT
>JAEWTC010000125.1 GCA_023459675.1 Bacillota bacterium
GCCTTCTGGCCATCCGGCTGACCGCGCCTGCCGCAGTGCAGGGGCTCAAGGTGAAGCGCATCGCGGTGGGCGAGCGCCGCAACGTGATCCCCGGCGGAGCGTCGGCGCTCATCGAGGGCGATCAGGCGCTGTGCGACCATGTCAATCGTCTGGCGGGGGAGATGGCGCTGTCCGTCACCGCGGCCATGGAAGGTTCGGACGTAAAAGTCACGTCCAAGGGCGTCGCGGGGCACGCGTCGCTGCCGGAGCACGCGAGAAACGCCATCGGCCAGCTGCTGCTCGTACTGCGCGCGCTGGGCGTGCAGGGGCCGCTCAAGGCCCTGGCCGATTTCGTGGGCATGGAGTATGACGGCAAAAGCCTCGGCGTCGCCTGTTGGGACGCGGTCAGCGGCGCGCTGACCTGCAATCTGGGCATCCTGCGTTACGATGACAGCGGCATGACGGCGGAGCTGGATATCCGCTTCCCCCTGCTGTGCAACGGCAAACGCGTCACCGAAATGATCCGCCAAACGTTCGCCGGCGCGGTGGACGTGGTAGAATCCGGGTATAAAGTGCCCCATCACGTATCGCCAAACAGCAAGCTGGTCACAGCGCTTCTGGAGGCGTACCATGCGCAGACGGGGCGGCCCAAGGAGTGCGTGGCGATCGGCGGCGGCACGTATGCCCGCTGCCTTGCCGAAGGCGTCGCGTTCGGCGCTACGTTCCCCGAGGAAGAGGACGTCGCCCATCAGGCGGACGAGTACATCCGCATCGAAACTTTAATCCTGAACGTCAAAATCATCGCCCGCGCCATATTGCTTCTGGCGGGGGAGGAAGGATCGGAAACCCGTATATGAGGCTGGATAAATTCCTGAAAGTCTCGCGGATCATCAAGCGGCGCACCGTAGCCAACGAAGCCTGCTCCGGCGGGCGCGTCAGCCTGAACGGGCGCACCGCCAAACCCGGCGCGGACGTTGCCGCGGGAGATACCCTGGAGATTCGCTTTGGCAACAAGGTGGGGAAATACCGCATTTTGGACGTAAAGGAAACCGTGCGCAAGGAAGGCGCGGCGGATCTTTACGAGGTTTTGGAAGAAGACGACGCCGTGAAGGCGGAGCGCGGATCATGAAAGCGTACGCGATCCTCCTTGGCGGCGGCAGCGCAACGCGCATGGGCGGGAACCTCAACAAGGTGCTCCTGCCCATCCGCGGCATTCCCGCCATCGTGCGCGCGGCGGTGCCGTTCACGGGCATCTGCGCGGGCGCGGTGCTCGTTTCGCACGCGGACGATCTGGCGCTGATGCAGAAAATCGTCGCCCAGTTCGGCCTGGCGCGGTTTGTAACAGCCATCGTGCCCGGCGGGGATACGCGGCAGCAATCCGTTGCCCGCGGCCTAATGGCGCTGCCCGCGGATGCGGAAATCGTGCTCATTCACGACGGAGCCCGGTCCCTGGTCACGGAGGACGTCATCACCCGGGCGCTGCAATCCGCGGAAACGCACGGGTCCGGCGTCGCCTCGCTGCCGGTGAGCGACACCGTAAAGCGCGTAAACGCCGACGGCGCCGTTTTGGAAACGCTCGACCGGGCTTGTCTGCGCGCCATGCAAACGCCGCAGGCGTTCCGCGTGGAACTCATCCGGCAGGCGCACGCGCTGGCGGAACGGGACGGCTATCAGGGCACGGACGACGCGGCGCTGCTGGAACACGCGGGGATGCCCGTTTACGTAACGGAGGGCAGCCGCCGCAACATCAAGCTCACGACGCCGTTTGATCTCACACTCGCGGCGGCCATACTGGAGGGGGAAGATCCATGATGCGCATCGGCCACGGCATGGACGTTCACGCGTTGGTGGAAGGGCGGGCGCTTACGCTCTGCGGCGTGCGGGTACCCCATGAGAAGGGTCTGCTCGGCCACAGCGACGCGGACGTAGCCACGCATGCCCTGATCGACGCGCTGCTGGGCGCGGCCGCGATGGGCGATATCGGCAAGCTCTTCCCCGATACGCAGGAGCAGTACCGCGGCATTTCCTCCCTCCTGCTTCTGGACGAGGTCGTAAAGCGGTTGCACGCCGCGGGCCTCCGCCCCGTAAACGTGGATGTGACCATCGCCGCCCAGCGGCCCAGGCTCAGGCCCTATATCGAACCGATGCGTGAAACCCTTGCCGGCCATCTGCAAATCCCCGTCGGTTGCGTCAGCGTGAAGGCGACGACCACCGAGCACCTGGGGTTCGAGGGCGAGGAAAAGGGCATGACCGCCCACGCCGTATGCCTGCTGGAAACCAACCCATGATTCCGGGTCCGTTGCATACGGACGAACGGAATGTTTTCATGCCTGCGCTCGCAGGCTTTTTTGCATTGGGTATCTGGCTCGCGCCGCGCGTGGAAGCTGGCCTGTGGCCGCTGTGGATCGGCGTATGCGCGCTGCTGGCTGTGGTTCCGCTGCGCTTGCTCCGGCTGCCGCTGCGGCTCATCTGCCTGCCGCTTGCCCTGCTGTGCGCGCTGTTGTGGACACAGCACTGGTTAAGCCCGCCCATGCCCCCGCCGGGGCGGGTGGATACCATCACCGCCACGGTGTACGGCGATTCCAAAGTATCCGCGTCCGGTAACGTTACCTTTGTGGCAACGGACGTGACCCTGAACGGGGTGCTGCAGCCCGGCAAGGCTTACGTGACCGCTTACAGTTCGCCGGGGCAGACTCCTCTCACGGTAACCGACGGCATGCGCATCCGGTTTTCCGGCAAGGTATACCGGGCTGATGGAAAGCAGAATGAGTACGATTTCGATTTCCGCACATGGATGCTCGAACGCGGCCTGTATTTCGGGATTTCCGGGGTGAACGATCTGGAAATCCTTCCCGGTGAAATAGAACCCGCGAACATTGCCCAGCGCATTGCCGCCGTATGCCACCAGAAGCTGCAAACCGTGATGGGCGAGCAGGCGGATCTGGCCGTTGCCATGCTGCTTGGGCAGCGCGGTATGCTGGCGCAGGAGGATACCGAGGCGTTCCGGCAGGCGGGCGTCGCCCACGTGATGGCGGTTTCCGGGCTGCACGTCGGCATTCTGTCCGGCGTGCTTTTGTGGCTGCTGGAGCGGTTCAGGCTGCGCAGAAAAACGCAGATCCCGGTCGTCGCCGTATTTCTACTGTTGTACTGCGGAATGACAGGGTTCGCCGTTTCCTCGCTTCGGGCAGGCGCGATGGTGCTTCTGTTCGTCGCGGGGGGTGCGGCCGGCAGAAGAACAAACCCAATGACCGTTACCAGCGCGGCGCTTCTTGCGGTGCTCATCCTCAATCCCCTGCAGCTCTTTTCGGCAGGCTTTGTGTTGTCCTTTTCGGCTGTGGCGGGTATCTTTGTGTTTTATCCGCGGCTGATGCAGGGGCTGGACCGCCTGTTTCCCGCCGCCGAAAGGCAGAAAAAACGCAAGCGCGCTTTCCAACCGTCGCTGTTCCTGCAAAAATGCAAGCAGGCTGTCGGCGTAAGCCTTGCGGCGCAGCTTGGCGTTGCGCTGCCGATTGCCGCCTATTATCACGCGGTGTATCCGTACAGTTTGCCGTTCAACCTCGTCATCGTGCCGCTGGTCGGCGTTCTGGTTCCTCTATATGCTTTGACGCTCATCGTGCTGTTCATTCCCTGGGCAGGCGCTGTTTTAGCCGTGCCGCTGGGTTTTGCCGCAAAGCTGGGCACCGAGCTTGTGCTGCGCCTCGTGCGGGTATCCGTAACGCTGCCTTTGGCGGAGCTGCGCGTGCCTACGCCGAGCGCCTGGGTCTGCATCGCGGGGGTTATCGCCGCGGTTGCCGTTTCGCATTTCATCCGCGCGCCGCTGCGCAGGCGGCTTTTGGCCATCGCGGCGGTCGCGGTGATCGCGATCACAGGCTCTTATGCCATGCGGCCGCCTTCGCTTCGTTATCACCAGTTCGCCGCCGGATCGGCAGACGCGGCGCTGATCGTGGACGGCGGCGCGACCATCGGCATCGACACCGGCAACAACGGCGGCGAAATGCTCGGCCGCCTGCTGGCCGAAGGGCGCAATCTGGACGCGCTGATCCTTACCCATCTGCATTCGGATCACGCGGGCGGCGTTGGCGCAATTTTGGACGCGGGCGTCCGCGTCGGCCGGGTATACCTGCCGGCGGATGTTTTGCGGCAGGATAACGACGAAGAAGGCCTTCGCGTCCTGGACCGGCTCGCCGCAGAGGGGATTCCGGTCACCGCGCTTGCGGCAGGAGATACGCTCCGCTTTCACGAAACTACCATCGAGGCGCTCTGGCCGCAGGCCGGGCGCACCCGCATGGGGATTGATCCCAACGACCGTTCGCTGGCGATGCTCATCACGCTGGGCGGCGTCCGCATCTTAAGCATGGCGGATAACGGCGTGCTGTACGAGCGGTATGCCGCGGTTCCCGCCGATGTGCTCAAGGCCGGCCACCACGGCAGCAAAACGAGCAGCGGCGAGGCGTTCCTGCAGGCGGTTGGGCCAACGCTTGCGCTGATCACTGTCCGGGCGGACAGCAACGTACCCGCTTCCAGCACGCTGGAGCGCTTGGCGGCGTACAACGTCCAAGTGCTGCGTACCGATGAGACGGGGGAGATCACCATCGTGCCCGTGCCAAACGGCTACCGGGCGTATCGCTATCTGCCGGAGGGAACGCGTTGAATTATCAGGAATTTTTTGATTCCCTGAAACAGGGGGATATACGATCGGCGTACGTGTTTGAGGGCGAAGAGGAATATATCAAGGCGCAGGCTGTGAAACAGCTGTGCGGAAAGCTGCTGCTCCCGGGGCTGGAGCTGATGAACCTGACCGAGCTTAACCACCCCGCCGTGGACGAGGTCATCGCCGCGGCGGAGACCCTGCCCATGATGGCGGACAGGCGTTTGGTGCTGGTGCGGGAGTTCGGGCCGCTGTCCGGCAAGGCGGGGGACGACGAGGACACGGAACGTATCCTCCGCTATCTGCCCGGCGCATCGCCCTCCGCGTGCCTGGTATTTCTCGTAAAGGGCAAAGCGGACGGCCGCAGGAAGCTGTATGGCTTCCTCAAGCAAAACCATACCGTCGTCGATTTTTCCCCGATGACCGAGCCGCAAGCCGTAAGCTGGATCCTCCGCTCCATGAAGGCGCTGGGCAAACGCATGGATACCGCCGTGGCCGAACGGTTTTTGTTCACCGTGGGCAACGACGCGGCGCTGCTCAAACAGGAAATGGAGAAGCTGGCGGATTACGCCGGCGAGCGGGCGGAGGTTACGCAGGCGGATATCAACGCGGTCAGTGTAAAATCGCTGGAATGTACGGTGTTCCAGATGGTGGACGCGCAGGTGGCGGGGGAGTACGGCGAAGCGCTGGGGCTGATGCAGGGCGTGCTGGACGGCGGCGAAGACCGCATGCTGGTGCTTTCCATGCTGCTGAGGCAATACCGGATGCTTTACCAGCTGCGCTGCCTGATGGCGGAGCGCGTGCCGCAGAGCGAGTTTCCCTCGCTGTTGAAAATTCCGCCCTTCGCCGCGCGCCGCATGCAGGCGCAGGCCGTGCGTTACGATCAGGCGCGCCTGAAAGCCGTGTACGATTTTTTGTTGGATTTCGAATACCGGATCAAATCCGGCAAGCTGCCGCAGGACGGCTGTGCCGAAGCCGCGCTGATGCAGATGAAGCAGCTGCTGGAGGGGTAAGCGCGGCAACCGGCTGACACATGTCGACAAGAGGGGGGATGCGTTCCTTGCGCCCAATCCAAACCGTATCCCTTCACGAAACCGGCAATACGCAGATGCTGTATTTTACCTGCTCGTCGCTCAGCGCGGACGACCGGCGCCTGTACCTGATCAGCGACCGCGACGGACATCCAAACGTCTATGTGCGCGATCTGGCGTCTGGAAACGAGCGCATGCTGACGCGTAACGGGGCCGGTACCCTGCAATCCTACGTTTATTTTAACGGCACGCGCTGCCGGGGCCTGGGCAAAGCGAGCGTATGCCTGGATTCGCAGCGCGATATCGTCTATTTCATACAGGACCGCGCCATCTGCGCCGCCGGGGCCGACGGTTCCTTCCGCGTGCTCAATGCCGTGCCGGACGGACAGATGACCGCGTTCACACACGTGAGCGGGGACGGGCGCTTCCTGTGCGTGCCCACCACGGACGCGCGCATTCTGGATTACGATCCCAATACCGAGGGCGGCGGGCTGGACCAGCGTCCGCTGTATGATATCGACGCGCGGGTGCAGGAGGAAAACCTGTGCTCGTATCTGCGTGTGTACGATACCCGCACGGGCGCGGAAACGCTATGCGAAGCCGTACCCCGCTGCTGGATTACGCACGTGCAGTTCCATCCGGCAAATCCTGCGGTGATCCTGTACAACAACGAGTGGCCGAGCTTCGATTGCGGCGTGCGCCGCGTGAACCTGTTCGACGGACGTTCGCACTGGCGGCTGCGCGCGCCGGGCGAAGGGCGAAGCGCGGCAGATTGGGTTTGCCACGAAATGTGGTCGCCCGACGGACGCACGGTGATTTATCACGGCGCGTACCACGGCGGGCCCGCGTTCGTCGGCCGCGTGGACGTGGAAACGGGAGCCGTCAGCGAAATCAAGCTGCCCGCGGAATATGACGCGTACGGTCATTTCACCGTCGGAAGCGGCGGGGAGCTGGTCTGCGACGGGTACTATAAACAGCCGGGCGACGTCCCTTCCCGGCGGGAAAACTCCACCGATCACGGGCCGGACCCGCATGTGAAAACCGCGGAGTACATCAGCCTCGTGCATCCGGACTGGGAGGCGGGAACGCTTTCCTGGAAACCGCTGTGCAGGCACGGCACGGATTGGCTTGGGCAGGACGCCCATCCGCACGCGATCTTCAATCACCATGCGGACCGGGTATACTTTTCCGCGCGCCGCGGGCCGCACGTCGGCGTGTACAGCGTTTCCGCCGAAGGATGATGCCGTCTGTGCGCATCGATCGGGAATAAAATAAAAACGGCGGCCGTGTTTAAAGCGCGGTCACCGTTTTCGTAGTCCCTTGGGATAATGGTTTTTCATCTGTCCGTCGCTGCATTTCACAAAGCCCAGCGGAAGCCCCATGTAAGTAACGGCTGCAAAGCCCTTGTCCGCCGTTGCGGCGGGCAACACCTCGCCGCCGAGATAAAGAGCCGCGGAACCCTCGTCCAGCGGCACGGCGCGCAGGGGCGGCGGCGCCGCAAGGCAAAGCGCGTGATCGGGGATGAACACGCTGCCTTTGCGGCGCCCAAGCGCCAGCCCGGCACGGAACGCCTTCAGCCCGCTGAGCGGCGGAAGGGGCGGGGAGGCGATCAGCAGATTGCCGATCACCGCGTTGGCCGCGGGTGGCGGCCCGGCGCACGTGTCGCGCCAAAACGCCGTAAAGGCGGATACCGTTGGCGGGTCCGGCGTGGCAAAAACCAAATCCGGGGGCAGCAGCTGCGCGGGCGGCGTATCCTCTGTGCCCGGCTCCTTTTTCTCCAAAAGCGCCGCAAAGTGCCCCTCGCCGCGCACCCAGTGCGGGTACAGCCGCACGCAGCCGCCATGGGAAGAAAGCGTTTTTCCGTCTCCTATGGAGATTTGATATTCCACAGGCTGAAACTCGGGGTGGTGCGACAGAAAACCGGCGACGACGCCCTCGTTTTCCTCCCCGCTGAACGTACAGGTGGAGTAACACAGCCGCCCGCCCGGTTTCAGCATGCGGCTCGCGCTTTCCAGAATGCGCAGCTGGCGCTTTGCGCACGAGGCGGGCGCGTTCTCCTCCCACTCCAGCCTTGCCTCGGGATGGCGGCGGAACATTCCCTCTCCGCTGCAGGGCGCGTCAACCAGTATCGCGTCAAACAGGCACGGCCATCGGCAGGCCAGTATGTCGGGATCGGCGGATACGACCAGCGCGTTGGTGACCCCCATGCGCTCCAGGTTGCCGCTGAGGGTTTCGGCGCGCGCGGCGACCGGCTCGTTGCATACCAGCGTGCCGCATCCCCGGAGCATGGCGGCAAGCTGTGTGCTTTTCCCGCCCGGCGCGGCGCAAAGATCCAGCACCGTTTGCCCCGGAGCCGGAGCCAGGAGGCTTGCGGGAAGCATGGCGCTTGGTTCCTGCAGGTAATACGCGCCGCAGGCGTGCAGCGGGCTTGCCCCCGCGCGGCTTTCCAATGGAATATAGAACCCGTCCGCAGCCCAGGGAACGGCCTCGCCGTATTCGGGCGCGGTCAAGCCGGGAGTCGGCGCCGGTTTTTTATCGGGGTTCCTCCGCAGCCCCCGCACGGGGGGCTGCTCCATGGCGTTTAAAAATGCGTCCGCATCGCCGCCGAGTTCGCGGCGCATGCGCTCCACAAACGCGCGGGGAAGGGAAGTCATCGGCCGTCGTCCTCCAGCCACTCGGGAAGCATCACCGGCTCGATGGGGAAGAACATCTCCTGCATCGCCGCGGGCAGCTCGTTGTACAGCCGGGCATACCCGGCCACCATGCCGACGGGGATGGAGAGCCTCGCACCCACGTCTTGCAGCAGCTCCTGCGCGTCCATCAGGTGCTTTGCCGTGGTCTGGCGCTGGAGGTTTGCGTTATTCACCAGCAGATCCGGGTGAATGCGGCCGCGGGCTTCGATGCGCGCAACCAGCGCGCTGATGTCCGCAAACGATGCGCTCAGCGGCCGCAGGGTATTAACGACGTAGAGCACCCGCATCTGCTTGCGGATGGGCTCAATGTAGGGGAAATAGCGCCCCAGCGCCGTGGCTCCGGCCGCGTCTCCGCCGACGTCGATCACCACGTGGCGATAACGCCCGGAGGTAAACACGCTCTGCACGTTTGCCGAGAGCGCCGGAACGTCCACCGCCGTGTGCGCGAACGACGGCGAGATCACTTCGATGCCCTCCGCCTGCAGTAGCGCCTGCCGCTCGGAACTGCGGAAATAGGGGTTGACGATATCCAAATCCGCCAGCGCAACGCCCGGCTGCCCCGTTTTGTTCAGCGCCCTGGCCAGCGCCAGCGCCAGCTCCGTTTTTCCGCTGCCGAAATGGCCGACCAGCACGTAATACTTTTGATCCAGCTGCACGCCTACGCATCTCCTTCGGGTTTCTTCTCCGGGTATACGGGGGCGTGAAACGCCTTGGATCTATCCACGGCCGGCTGCAAATCCTGGTATGTCAGGGATTCGTAGGCTTCCTCCGGGTTGAAGAGGCTGCGCGCCTTTTTGGCAACCGTGCTCAGGCCGCGTGTTTTCGCGGCGGCGCCGGGGTCGCCTCCCCGTTCCGCAAAGGGACGGAAGCGCGGGTTTTCGTTTTCTCCGTCAAAGGGCGTCTCGGCGCCGAACGCATCCTCCTGCGGGGGGGCATACGCGGGCGGCGCGTAGGGGTCCGGCAGGTATTCCGCCTGCGCCTGCTGCGGCGGGGCAAAGGTGCGCATCGCGTCCGGGTGATAGGTATAGGCGGGCTCGTTCTGGGCCGAACCAAACGACGGTTCCATGCCAAAGGCAAACCGCTGCCGTTCCTCCTGAACGGGCGCGAAACCCTGCGTCTGCGCGTCCTCTTCCCACCGGGCGGCAGCCTGCCCGTCTACGTACTCCTCCTGCATGGCCTGGGGAGCGTATTGCGGCGTTGCGTAGGGCTGATATACCTGCGTTTCCGCACCCTCCGGCCGGTACTGCGCAGGCTGTATCTGGTATTGCCGGGTTTGCGCCTCGCCCGCGTAGGGCGCGCCGGCTGTATACGGATCGGCATACGGATCGTCGTTCGGTTGGGCATACGCGGCGGCATACGTTTGGGTATACGGCTGGGCATACGGCTGGGCATATGGATCCGCATACGCGGCGTCGTACGCATCCTGCCGGGCGCCGTCCTGCGGCATGCCGCTGCCGTCGTAAAGCGGTTGCGCATAAGGATCCCGGTACGGGCGTACGTTTTTTTGCCGCCTGCGCCGGCGCAGCCAGATCGGCTTGGGCCGCCAGCGGATGATATAGACGATTTTATCCAGCGCAAACCCGCCGATGCACAGCACGATAAAAATGACGCGCCAGCTGCTGCGCATGAAATCCAAAAACACCGTGCTTGAGTCGCTCGTCAGCAAACCGCTCACCGCGTTGAGCAGCGTGCGAAGCCAGCCGAGCATGACCGTGAGCATGGTATTGGTAAAGCTGTTCATCAGCGTTCCTTTCGGGTGAAATCCGAGCGTCAGGGGCTGGACAGGGTCACGGAAACGCTGTCGGGCACAATGGCATACGTAAACTGATCGGCGTCGTCGTGCTGAATGCTCAGCCGGATGGGCAAATCATACGTGCCTGCGGTCAGCGTGGCGGCGTCGATGCTGGCCGTCAGCTTGGAGGCGCGCATCGTTTCCATGGAAAGCACAGGCCCTGTCAGCGTTACGGCTACCTTCACCGTTTCCGTGGCGGCCGTCAGTCCGTCCGGCGTTCCCGTAACGGTCAGCGGCACGTCCGCAAACGTCTGCGTGGCCATCACCGGGCCGATTTCCACAACCACATGCACGGTTTCCGCGCTCAAGTATACAACATTATCGGGCTTGGCAATGCGGATCTCGGCGGTAAAGGATGCGTCCTTGCCGGAAACATCCGCCGCGGCGTCCGCAAACAGGGCGTTCAGGGTGGAGATCGCGGCTTCGTCGCCCGCCGCAATCAGCACGGCGGGGGAAACGGTTACGCTTTTAATTTCGTAACCCTTCTTTGGCGTTCCGCTTGTCAGCGCGGCCTGGTTGATGGGGAGGGATTTGGCGGCGACGATCGTCTGCTGCACAACGATGGAGCGCAGCAGCACGCCGCCCGTGGTGGGCTCCAGCAGCGTTGCGTCCAGCTCGTCTCCGGCCGTGTCCACATAATGCAGCGGCAAAGCCGTTTGCAGCGCGCCTGCGCGCGCGGGCACCTGGGATAGATCGTACGTCAGCACCACGCGGGCAATTTGGGATACGATATCCTGCGGCCCGCTCACCGTTACGGCGGCCAGGTCCAGCACAGGCGTTGTGCCGTAGTAACCGTCCGGGTACGCGCCGACGGTTTCCACCTGCACGGGAATGCGGTAATTGGTGATGTATTCGTCCACAACCACCGGGATTTCCGCCGGCGATACTTCGGTTACGTTTCCGTAGGTTGCGGAGGAGGTTGTGGATACTTTCAGGGTCTGTTCGCCCGCAACGCTGACCTTGGAGAGATCCAGCCGCGGGTTGTAATTGGCGTACGTCACTTCGTTGTACTGTTTCTGGGGGACGTCCGCCTTCAGCTTAACCGTCGCGTTTTCTTCCTCCAGCCCCTGCACCACGATGAACCCGTTGCGCCGCAAGGTATCCGCGCCGGTGATGCTCAGCGGTACGCCGGTAAACGTGCGCTCGCGCGTCAGCGTTGGATCCTGTAAAATAAGCCCGACCCACAGGCAGATCGCCAGAAAAAGGGCGAGCAGCTTCCATTGCAGGTTGTGCGATACCACAGCCCAGATGAGTTTGGGATAGGTTTGGAACACCCGGCGGAGAAGCGGTTTGTCCTTGCCGGAAGGTTTCATTGGTTCCGTTTGCGGACTCATGCCACGTCTCCTTTCCGTCGCTTGCCGTGGCTGAAGAGCATCGCCCACAGGCCGTCCTCACGCTGATGGTACATCTTGAACAGCACCTGTTCCAACAGCGCCCGGTCCAGATGCCGGGTCAGGCGCCCTTCGCGGGCAACGGAGATGATGCCCGTTTCCTCGCTTACGATCAGCGTGATGGCGTCGGTCGTTTCCGTAACGCCGATGGCCGCGCGGTGCCGCGTGCCAAGCTCGCGGCTGATGCCCATGCCCTCCGCAAGCGCAAGAATGCAGCCCGCGGACATGATGCGGGAGCCGCGGATGACCACGGCGCCGTCGTGCAGCGGAGTGTTGGGCTCGAAAATATTCTCCAGCAGCGCGCCGGAAATATGGCTGTCCAGCGGCGTGCCGGTTTCGATCACGTCCTTGAGGCCCACCTTCTGCTCAAACACCAGCAGCGCGCCTACGCGGCGGCGGCTTAAGGTGAGCAGGCAGTTGGTAATCTCGCGTACGATGTACTCGCTTTCGGCGTGGTCCCGCAGGCGGGAGCTGTCGCGGATCGCGCCGCGGCCGATCTGCTCCAGCGCGCGCCGGATCTCCGGCTGAAACAGGATCACCAGCACCACCGCGCCGTTGTTGACGATGTTGAGCAAAATCCAGTTGATGGCCGTCAACCCCAGCAGATCGCTGATCCAACTGGCAAGGATCAGCACCACGAGCCCTTTTAACACGGCGCTTGCGCGCGTTTGCCGCGCCAGCATCAAAAGCCCGTACAGAAGAAACGCGACGATCAGGATGTCCACAACGTCGGTCAGGGTGGGGCGGTTAAAGACGTTCCACAGCGCGTCGCGAATCTGAGTCCACAACGTCTGCATCGTCAATCAACCCCTCCATATGTTTTGTCTCTGTCAACAGTATACTACAAACCGAAGGCCAGATAAAGCCCGGAAATGCAAAAATGGGTCGGAAATCGCATTGTTTACTGCTGTTGCGCGCATGCGGGCTTTGTCCGCCGGCCGGTTTCATGGTATAATCATGGCGATCAAACCGGGCGGGAAATGCGGGAGGATACCGATGGAACACAGCGGACACCGGCAGCGGATGCGGGAGCGGTTCGTAAAGCAGGGGCTGGAAGGCTTCGCGCCGCACGAAATTTTAGAGCTCCTGCTGTTCTATGCCATCCCGCAGAAAAACGTCAATCCCATCGCGCACCAGCTGATCAACCGCTTCGGGTCCCTGCACGGGGTGCTCAGCGCCTCCCCCCAGCAGCTGATGCAGGTGGAGGGAATCGGCGAGTCTGCCGCCGTCTTCCTGTCGCTGGTGCAGGGCGCGGCAAAGCAGGCGCAGAAAACGCGCGGGAAGGATAAAATAAAGCTCTCCACCCGCCAGGCCGCCGTGGATTACTGCATCCGCCTTTTGGACGGGGAAAAACGCGAGCTGTTTTATACCGTTTGCCTGAACGGGCAGATGGAACTCCTGAGCAACGTCCTGATTGCCAAGGGCTCGCTGAGCGACGTGCCCGCCTACCCGCGCATCGTGATGGACGCGGTGCTGACCCACAACGCCCACGCCGTGCTCCTGTGCCACAACCACCCCAGCGGCTCGGTGCTGCCCTCGCCCCAGGATCTGGAGGCCACCCGGGTGCTCTCCGGCCTGCTGCGGGAAGTCGAAGTGGTGCTGATCGACCACATCATCGTTTCGGACCATCAGGCGGTCAGCATGGTGCGCAACGGGTTAATCCGGCAAACGTCCACTACTGCCGGCATCGCGGTGAAGGTTGCCGACCCCGGCGACGGGAATATCACCCCCGGCACGCTGAAGATCGATCATGTATCGGATACGGAGGAGCTTCTTTGATTCGGAGGATTTTAAAATTGCTGGGTGTTTTGCTTGGGATCGGCTTCATCTGCTACGCGGCGCTGATCGGCTACGTGGTCTACCGCGAAAAAACCGTGCCCGCGTATGGGGATTACGATTCCATCATCGTGCTGGGCGCGCAGGTGCAGCCCAACGGCGATCCTTCCGTGCAGCTGGAATGGCGTCTGCGCACCGCCGCGGAGATGTACTTCGCCGCGCCGTGCCCCGTGGTGGTCTGCGGCGCGCGTGGGAAGGATGAGCCGCGGCCCGAGGCGGAGGTGATGCGCGATTTGCTGATCCAGTACGGCGTTCCCGAAGCCGACATCCTTGTGGACGCCACCAGCCAGGACACCTATGAAAACGTCCGCAACGCAAAAACGATGATCAACGCGCTGGGCTTGTCCACCCCGCTGATCATCACCAGCGATTACCATCTGCCCCGTGCGATGGCCATTGCCCAGTGGGTGGGCTTCCATCCGCAGGGCGTCGCCAGCCCCACGCGGCAGGAGATCAGCTTCTGGCTGAAAAACCACGGCCGGGAAGCGCTTGCCTGGGTGAAGTTCGTGCTGGTCCGCTACGCGGGGCTTCCGCTGTGACGCGCAGCGATTTGCTGTCCCTGCTGCAAAACCGGCTGCGCGCGCAAGGCGCGCCCGCGGACGGGGAAACGGCGGAGAAGCTGCTGCACTATCAGGAACTGCTGCTTTTGCGGAACGAACGCCTGAACCTGACGGGAGACGCGTCGTTTGAAGCGCTGCTGGACGCGCACCTGATGGATTCGCTGACGCCCCTTGCGCTGGAAGGCTTGCTGCCGCAAGGCGCAATGCTGATCGACGTGGGAACGGGCGCCGGGTTTCCGGGCATCCCGCTGGCCGTGGTCAGGCCCGATTTAAAGATTACGCTTTTGGATTCGCAAAACAAGCGGTTGACGTTTTTGGAAGAGGTCATCCGCGCGCTGGGGCTTTCCTCGGCCGTCACCCTGCACGCCCGCGCGGAGGACGCCGCAAGGGACGTCCGTTACCGCGAACGGTTTTCCGTCGCCGTTGCGCGCGCCGTGGCGCCGCTGCCGGTGCTCATGGAGCTCCTGCTGCCCTTCGTCAAACCCGGCGGTAAGATCATCGCCTATAAGGGGCCGTCCGTGGAAGACGAGCTTGCGGCCGGGCAGGCCGCGGCGCTGCTTTTGGGCGGCGGCCCGCTGCTCACGGTTCCGGTGACCGTAGCGCATCTGCCGGATCACCGCCACCGCCTGGTGATATGCGCCAAACACCGCGAAACCCCCCGTACGTACCCGCGCAAGGCGGGGATTCCCGCAAAGAACCCGTTAGGGATGGAATAGGAGTTAAAATCATGGCAAACGCACAGGTACAGGCGCGGGCGATTGAGCGCATGCGCGCGCACGGGTTTACGGTCGTGGAGGTTCAAACCGCGAAGCAGGCAAAGGAGTATATGCTGGCCCATATCGCGGACGGGGCGACCGTCGGCGTCAGCGGGTCGGTATCCGTCCGGCAAACCGAGGTGCTTCCGGCGCTGGAGGAAAAGGGCTGCGCCATTCTCTCCCATTGGGACGTGGCCCCGCAAAACGTAACGGCGACGCGGAAACAGGCCAACCTTGCGGACGTGTACCTCACCTCGGCCAACGCGGTCACCAAAAACGGCGAACTGGTGCTGATCGACGGCGCCGGAAACCGCGTATCCGCGGTTTCCTTCGGGCCCAAACAGCTGTTCTTCGTCGTCAGCCGTTCAAAAATCGTAGACGGCGGGTATGCCGCCGCCGTTGCCCGGATCAAAAAGATCGCCTGCCCGCCCAACGCCCGCAGGCAGAACCTGAACACCCACTGCGCCGCCACGGGCGTGTGCGATCCCGTTGCCTGCGGTGACGCCAGCATGTGCCGCATTACGTTGGTGGTGGATCTCGTGCCGCGGGGCCGCGAGGCCACGGTGCTTTTTGTGGAAGAGGCACTTGGCTATTAGGCCCGGAATATGTTACAATGTACGGTAACCAAGTATGCGATTTCAGGAAAGGGCGGATTTGGCGGATGACACGCGTCCAGCGCATGATTGCGGCCAGGGAGCTTACCGATACGCAGGCGGCGATACTTTCCAAACCTTCGAACATCTTTTATTTGTCGGGCTATACGGGCGAGGGCCTGGCGCTGGTTGCCCCCGGCCTTTGCGCCATCGTGACGGATTTCCGGTATACGGAGCAGGCTTCGCAGGAAGCGCCGGACTTTCAGGTTCTTGGCATCGAAGGGTCGGTCACGCATCTGCAAAAGGCTTTCGATGCGCTGCGGCGCCTGGGCGTGACCACCGTGTATTACGAGGACGACGAGTTCACCGTACGCACGCACCTTAAGGCGGTGGAAACGTTCGAAGGCATGCAGCTCCTGCCGCTGGGAAACGCCGTGGAGCAGTTGAGAAAGCGCAAGGACGCGGAGGAAATCCGCCGTATCGAAGCCGCGTGCCGCATTTCCTGCGAAACCTTCGTCCGCGTTCTGCCGCAGATCCGCGAGGGGATGACGGAGAAAGAGCTCGCGCGTATTCTGGAATACGACATGGTGTTCCACGGCGCGGATAAATTGGCGTTCAACGTCATCGTAGCCGCCGGTGCAAACGGTTCCAAGCCGCACGCCGTGCCTACGGAATACCGCATCCGTAAGGGCGATATGATCACCATGGATTTCGGCGCGAAAGTTCAGGGCTATTGCGCCGATATGACCCGCACCGTTGCCCTTGGCGCGCCAAGCGACGAGATGCGCAAGGTATACGGCCTGGTGCTCAAGGCGCAGATGGCCGCGCAGGACGCCGTGAAGGCCGGCGCGCAGGGCGCCGCCGTGGACAGGGTCGCCCGCGATCTCATCAACGCAAACGGCTACGAAGGCCGCTTCGGGCACGGGCTTGGGCACAGCCTGGGCATCGACATTCACGAAGACCCGCGCTTAAGCCCGCTTTCCAGGGACACGCTGGAGGAAAACCAGCTGGTCACGGTGGAGCCGGGCGTCTACCTGCCGGGGATCGGCGGCGTGCGGATCGAGAACACGGTGGTTGTAACCAAAGATGGCTGCCGTTCGCTCATAACATCTGCCAGAGAGTTGATCATTCTATAATTTCGGATCAAAAGATCGGAGGAAACACGCATGATTACGGCGGGAGATTTCAGAAAAGGCATCACGATCGAATGGGACGGCGGTATTTGGAATATCGTGGATTTTCAGCATGTGAAGCCGGGCAAAGGCGCGGCGTTCGTACGCACGAAAATCAAGAACGTCACCACCGGCGCCGTGGTGGAGCGCAGCTTCAACCCCACGGATAAAATGGCCAGGGCGATTGTGGAATCCAAGGATATGCAGTACGTTTATAACGACGGCGGCTTGTACTATTTCATGGATCTGGAAACGTACGAGCAGATTCCCATGAACAAGGATGCGGTGGAGGATGCCGTTCCCTATGTGAAGGAAGGCAGCAACGTAACCGTGAAGTTCATCAAGGGCGCGCCGTTCAGCGTAACGCCTCCCAACTTCGTGGAGCTGGAAGTGACCGACACCGAACCCGGCTTCAAGGGCGATACCGCCAGCAACACCTATAAGCCCGCGACGCTGGAAACCGGCTACTCGCTGCAGGTGCCGCTGTTCATCAACATTGGGGACCGCATCCGCGTGGATACCCGCGTGGGCGAATATATGGAGCGCTGCTGACCGGTTTCCGCAGCACCCGTGCGGAGAAAGGAAGGGCTTATGAAACGGATTACAGATCGGACGTCCTACCTTCGCGGCCTGGCGGAGGGGCTTGGCATCGACAAGGAAAAGACCGAGAACAAGCTGATGCTGGAAATGCTTGCCGTCATGGAAGAGATGGCGCAGAAGATTGTGGAGCTTGACGGCGATATCGACGAGCTTGACGAGTATGTGGCTTCCATGGAAAACGACTTGAGCGACGTGGAAGACGCGCTTTTTGCGGACGGCGACGACGACGAGGAAGAAGAAGCGGACGAAGAGCTGGACGAGGACGAAGAGGTGGAGGTCAACTGCCCGCACTGCGGCAAGGAATTCACCATCCGCGCGGGCGAGATCAACTTCGACGACGACGTTCTCTGCCCGGCCTGCGGGAAAAGCATTCTTGGCTCTGACGACGAGCAGACCTGACCGAAGAGAAAAAACAAGAACCCTTTCGCCGTTTGGCGAAAGGGTTCTTTTGCGTTTATCTACCCAAGCTGCCGGTAACCCAGCTTCGCGCCGCAGCTCTCACGGATGATCAACGCCGGTGCGCGTACCAGCGTGACGGGCGCTTTCTGGCTCTGGGCGTTGGATACCAGCTCTACGATCGCGGTGCGGGCGCGCTCTTCCGAAAACAGGTCGATGGTCGTAAGCGGGGGCATGGTGTGGGGGCTGAAGTAATTGTTGTCGCAGCCGATCAGCGCCATGTCCTCGGGCAGTTTCAGCCCCATGGAATGCAGCTGGTGAATGGCGCCGACGGCAACCATGTCGCTGAAAGCGATAATCGCGGTGGGCCAGCGGTGCTTTTCGATGGTCGTCAGCATTCTAAGCACGGCAATCTCCCCGGTTTCTGCGGAAAAACCCGCCGCGCCGTGATAGGCGTCGTCCTTCACCAGGCCGAACTCCTTCACCGCGCGCAGATATCCCCAGGCCCGCGCGCCGGAGGCTTCCAGTGTTTTATTCCCGCCGATGAAGGCAATGCGCCGGTGCCCCAGCATATGCAGGTGCTGCACGGCCTGGAACATCGCCGTTTCCAGGTCGTTGTGCAGAAACGTGCAGCTTACGCTTGCTAGCGGCGGGGAAATCGCCACCAGCGGCATGTGTTCCAAGATCATGTTCAGCGATACCGGAAGATCGGCGCGCTCGGCTTCCGAAACGCCGCCGATGTACAGCGCCCCGTGCAGCCGCCAGTGGATGATGCGCCTTGCGATCTCCGTCATATCGTAATCTTCGCCGTCCAGCAGCTGAAAAAGCATGGTCTGGTAGCCCAGCTTCTTGGCTTCCCGGTTCGCCGCGGACAGGATTCTGCCCCAGTACTGCCCGCTGGTTTCGGGAATGATCACCGCCAGCGTCTGCTGCGCCAGCGATACCTGCTGGCGCAGGCTCTGCCAGGTGGAAAAGTTATGGGCGCGGGCAATGGCTTCCACCTTCGCCCGTGTTTTCGCGCTTACGTTCTCGTGGCCCGATAATACGCGGGAAACCGTGGAAGGCGCAACCTTCGCTTCTTTGGCGATATCGTAAATCGTCGGTGCTTTGGCCATGGAACGGTCCTTTCCTCTCTGCGCCGGCAGCGCCCCGGCGGTTGCTTTGCCCACAGTATACGCGATCCTCCCGCGGAAAGCAAGAAGAATTGGAACAAGTTCCAGAAAAATTGGGATTTCACGAAACGAGTCGCGCCGAGAATGTTGACAATGGGAAATGGGTGTGCTATATTGCCATTAAACATGGCGAAAATATGGGTAACTTGAGATCGTGTGCGGAAAAATTGGAACAAGTTCCATATTCAACGTCGAATTTGAAGGAGGATTCCCCAATGAAGAAAATCGTATCCCTGGCGCTGGCAACCCTGATGCTGGTTGCGATGCTGGCCAATGTTACGGCATTGGCGGATGAGAAGCGCGTCGTTACGGTCGCCTCGTGGGACGTTACCGGCGCGGCCGCTAACTACCATGACGCCATCAAGGCGGGCTTTGAAGCCGCGAATCCGGACATCGAAATCCAATGGGTGGACCTTGCGTCGCAGGATTACGCGACGCTGGCGACGTCCATGCTGTCTGCCGGAGACCAGACCGACGTTTTCATCATCAAAGAGATCACCGATCTCCAGAAATGGACCGATCAGGGCTTCCTGACGCCCCTCAACGACCTCGTAGCCGCCGATAACCTGGACCTGGCTCCGTTTGGCAAAATGATCGACGCCTGCCGCGTGGCCGACGGTTCCCTCAACGCCCTGCCGTTCCGCAGCGACTTCTGGGTACTGTACTACAACAAGACCCTGTTTGACGCGGCCGGCGTCGCCTATCCCACCGGGGATATGACCTGGGAACAGTATGCCGATCTCGCCCGGCAGATGACCAAGGGCGAAGGAATCGACAAGATCTACGGCACGCATTATCACACGTGGCTCAGCGCGGTTGCCAACTGGGCGGTCTGCGGTGTGGATTACACCCTGGCCGACGGCAACTACGACAACCTCAAGTACTTCTACGAACTCACCCAAGGCCTGGAAGATGAAGGAGCCTGCATGGAGTTTGCCGAATTGAAAGCCGCAGGCCTGCACTATTCCGCCGCCTTCTATCAGGGCAATATCGCCATGCTGCCCATGGGCTCCTGGTTCATCGGCACCCTCATCAAGGAAAAGGCCGCCGGAACCTTCGATTTCGACTGGAGCTTCACCTCCGTGCCGCATATGGACGGCGTTCCCGCGAAATCCTCCTTTGGCAACATGACCGCCCTCTCCATCTCCAAGAACGCCGCCAACGCGGCGGACGCCTGGACGTTTGCCAAGTGGGTTAGCGGCGAAGAAGGCGCGAAGGCCATCGCGGCCGTCGGCACCCGCCCCGCCTATGTCAGCGACGCCGTTGCGGCCGCGTATGCGTCCGTGGCAGGCTTCCCGGCCGATGCCAGCGCGCTGGACGCACTGGTTCCCGCCAGCGTGAGCATGGAATGGCCCACCGGAGAACTGGTACCGCAGCTTAAGACCATCGTCAACGAAGAGCACACCGCCATCATGAGCCGTGAAGCCACCATCGAAGAGGGCGTCACCTCCATGAACGAGCGCGCCGCCGAGGTGCTTGGCAACTAAGGTTTGAGATCCGTTCCATCTCGAGCGGGGGGGAGGAGGTTCTCCTCCCCGCTTTTCACTCGGATAAGGGGGCTTCAACCATGGCTTTGAAGGCGCGTATGGCTCCGCGTAAACCCGCAAGCAGGCTGCAGCGGAAAAACACGCTGATCGCCCTTTCCTTTCTGGCGCCGAATTTCATCGGCTTTGCCCTGATCACCATGCTCCCCATCCTGTCCTCCATAGCGCTGTCCTTCCTTACGTGGAACGGCGGCGTGCTGGAAAATATCCGCTGGGCGGGTCTTGACAACTTTCGGGAAATCTTCAAGAACTTCAACTTTACCCGGTCGGATCTGGGCATTACGCTGAAGAACACCGTCTTCTACACGCTGGCAACCGTGCCGCTGACCATTCTGTTCTCCCTGTCGTTTGCGATGCTTCTCAACAAGGCCGTCAAAGCGGCAAGCTTTTTCCGCTTCGTATTCTTTTTTCCATACGTGGCGTCCGTCGTCGCGGTGTGCACCTGCTGGAACTACCTGCTGATGAAGTATGGCATCGTGAACACCTTCTTGAATTCGCTTGGCTTCTCCATGACGAAGTCGTGGACGCAAAGCAAGGACCTTGCCATCTGGGCGCTGATCATCGTCGCCGTGTGGCGCAGCGCGGGGTATTATATGGTATTGTATATCGCGGGGCTGCAGAACATCCCCGGCGAGTTGTATGAAGCCGCTACCGTGGACGGCGCAAACGTATGGCAGAAGTTCTTTAAAATCACGCTGCCCATGCTCACGCCCACAACGTTCTTTGTTTCCATCATGACGACCATCGGGTGCTTCAAGGTATTCGATACCGTCCTTCTGATGACGGACAGCGGCCCGGGCCGCGCAACGAAAATGCTCGTCAACTATATTTTTGACCTGAGCTTCAACCAAATCAAGTACGGCGTGGCCAGCGCCGTTGCCATGGTGCTGTTTGCGGTGGTGCTGATCGTGACCATCGTGCAGTTCCGCATGGAAAAGAAATGGGTCAACTACTTTTAGCAAGGAGGGAAAGCATGACGACCGTTGGTTTCCGCCGTACAAACCCTGCCCGCGGCGCCCGGCGCATATTGCTTCGGGCGTGTATGCTCGCGTTTCTGCTTTTCTTCACGGTGCTCGCGTTTCTGCCGTTTATGTGGATGTTATCCTCCTCCCTGAAACTGGATAAGGACGTGTTCCGTTATCCCATCGAATGGATTCCTTCCGTCCGCCATTGGGAGAATTATTCGCTGATCTGGCAGCGCGTGCCGCTGCTGATCTACTTTAAGAATACGGCGCTGCTCTCCGTCGGCGTGACCGTAATGCAGATTTTAACCTCCAGCTTCGCTGCGTACGCCTTTGCCAAAATGCGCTTCAAGGGCCGCGATCTGCTGTTCCTTTGCTATATCGGCACCATTGCCATTCCGTGGCAGGTGTATATGCTGCCGCAGTTCATTATGATGCGCACGATCGGCCTGTACGATTCGCTGACGGCGCTGTTGGTGCTGCAAAGCTTTTCCGCGTTCGGCGTGTTTCTGATGCGCCAGTTTTTCCTGAGCATCCCCACCGATCTTTGCGAGGCGGCGCGCATCGACGGCCTGAGCGAATACGGCATCTGGGCGCGCATCATGATGCCCTTATCCAAACCCGCCATCGCAACGCTGACGATCTTCACGTTCGTGGGAACGTGGAACGATTTTATGGGGCCGCTGATCTATCTGCGCAGCGACGCCGTGAAAACCATCCAGGTCGGCCTGCGGCGGTTTATTCAGGAGTATACCAGCGATTACCATCTCATCATGGCGGCGTCGCTGTGCACGCTTGTGCCCGTCGCGCTGATGTTTTTGCTGATGCAGCGGTACTTCATCGAAGGCATCGCGACCACCGGCATCAAGGGATAACAGGAATTTCAAACCGGCGCCCATGCCGGAAAGGGGAGCCCGATGAACACCGAGATACGGAACAATCCGCTGCAAACCTGGACGGACGCGGAACAGGCGGCGTTGGATATTCTAAAGCCGCTTGTGCCGCTGCTGAGCCCCGGCGGGGCGCGCCTGCGCCTGGGTGAAACCGGCGCGGTCTACCCGCAGTCTACGGCGGAGATGGAGGCGTTTGCCCGCCCGCTGTGGGCTATTATCCCGATGCTTGCGGGCGGTAGCCGCCGTATCCTGCCGGTTTGGGAGCTTTGGAAACGCGGCGTCATCGCCGGAACCGATCCGGCGCACCCCGAGTACTGGGGCGAGGTGCACGATTTCGACCAGCGGCTG
The DNA here is from genome assembly GCA_023459675.1 of Bacillota bacterium. GTDB lineage: Bacteria > Bacillota > Clostridia > Christensenellales > Aristaeellaceae > CAXXOK01. Next base: position 22,366 of record JAEWTC010000125.1, read on the forward strand.
GTGGAAATGGCGGTTTTCGGCATGGGGATGGCGATGATCCCCGAAACGTTCTATTTCGCGCTGCCGGAGGACGCGAGGCAAAACCTCTACCGGTGGCTTTCCCAGATCAACCGGAAAACGATGCCCAAAAACAACTGGGTGTTTTTCCGCATTCTGGTGAACATGGGCTTCCGCGCCTGCGGCCTGCCGTTTGATAAGAAGCAGGTGGATGAGGATTTTGCGCTGATCAACAGCCATGACGAGGGCGGCGGCTGGTATTACGACTACATGGACCAGCGGGACTATTACACGCCCTGGGCCTTTCACTTCTACGGGCTTTTATGCGCGCGCCTGTGGCCCGAGCTGCCAAACGCCGGGGAACTCAGGCGTCGCGCCGCGCTGTTTGCGCCGGATTTTTCCTGTTGGTTTGACGACGGCGGGGAGGCGCTGCCCTTTGGCCGCAGCCTGACGTACCGCTTCGCGCAGAGCGCGTTTTTTGCGGCGCAGGCGTACGCGGGCGTGGAAACGCCTGCGGTCGGCTACGGCGAAATGAAACACCTGCTGCTGTCCAACCTGCGCAGTTGGCTGCAAAAACCGATTTTCGACCGCGACGGCATTCTGACCATCGGGTATCATTACCCCAACCTGATCATGGCGGAAGGCTACAACGCGCCGGGCTCGCCGTATTGGGCCATGAAAACCTTCCTGTGCCTGGCGATGCCGCCGGAGCATCCCCTCTGGCAGGCAACGGAGAAACGCCCCGCGCGGCCTGCGGTCAGCAGGCAGGAGCACGCAAGGCAGCTGATTACGCGCACGGACGGGGGAGCCACGGTCACCGCGTATCAGGCGGGCAACCACTGCGTGGAGCACGCGCACAGCGAAGCCAAATACGAGAAGTTCGCCTACTCCACGGCGTTCGGGTTCAGCGTGTCCAAATCGCGGCTGAAGCTTTCCGCCGGCGCGTTTGACAGCATGCTGGCCGTAAGCCTGGACGGCGTTTGCTATCATCCGCGCTTTGGCTGCGAAAACTTTCACATCGGCGAACGGTCGGTGACGGCGGTCTGGAAGCCGCTGCCTTCGGTCACGGTGGAAACGGAGCTGATCCCGTTTGGCGTCTGGCATATCCGCCGGCACACCATCCGCACCGATACGGCCATTCACATCGCGGAAGGCGGGTTCGCCATCGCGGCGGACGGCGCCGGGGTATGCGAACAAATCGCCTCGGATACCGGCGCTGCGGCGCTCGCGCCGTGGGGCTTGAGCGGAATCAAGGCGCTGCGCGGGTACGGCGCGGCGGAAGTGGTCGGGCCCGAGCCCAATACCAACCTGCTGTCTCCGCGTACGCTTTTACCCACGCTCAGGGCTTCGCTTGCGGCGGGCGAGCACCGGCTGGTCTGCGCGGTGCTGGGCACGCGGTCCGGCGAGCGGAAACTTTGGCAGTTCATCCCCAAGGAGGTATTGGAATTTGAACAACTGGGCTGAGAAAACCTTCGCAAAACTTGCGGATAAATACAGGGCGTCGGCGGCGCTTGCCGCCCGGCAGGACATCATTCCCTACGCGGGCGGAGCGGAGCTTTGGCTGGGTTCGCCTTACGAGGGGGACGCGTGGTGGACGGGCGGCTTCTGGCCGGGGCTGATGTGGCAGCTGCACGCGGCGACCCGTCAGGATATTTTCCGCACGGAGGCGCTGCGCGTGGAACAGCGCCTTGTGCAGGAGCTTTGTTACTTCAAGCGCCTGTATCACGACGTCGGGTTTATGTATCTTTTGTCCTGCGGCGCGAACTGGATGATGAACGGGGACCGCGATTCCAAACGTAACCTGCTGCACGCCGCCACCATTCTGGCCGGGCGGTTCAACCTGGCGGGCGGTTACATCCGCGCCTGGAACGAGGATAAGGCCGGCTGGGCGATTATCGACAGCATGATGAACCTGAGCCTCCTGTTTTGGGCCGGGCGGGAAACCAAGGACCCGCGGTTTGATCAGATTGCCGTGCGGCATGCCGACACCGCCATCCGGGAGTTTGTGCGGGAAGACGGCAGCTGCAACCATATCGTGATCTTTGATCCGCATACCGGGGCCGTTCTGCAAAAGCCCGCGGGGCAGGGCTATGCCGAAGGTTCCAGCTGGAGCCGTGGGCAGGCCTGGGCGCTGTACGGCTTTACGCTGAGCTATCTGAGCACCGGCCTGGAACGCTATCTGCAGACCGCGTGCAAAATTGCGGACTATTTTCTGGAAAACATCCGCCCGGACGGCTTAACGGATTGCGATTTCCGCCAGCCCAGGGAGCCGGAGCGGATCGATAACATCGCCGCCGCTTGCGCCTCCTGCGCCTTGATCGAGCTCAGCCGCATCCCGGAGGCTGCCCGCGACGGGGAGTATCTGGACGCGGCGCTGCGTATGCTCCGCGCGCTGGATCGCCTGTGCGCGGATTACTCCGGGAACACCGCGGGCGTGCTGCAGAAATGCACCGCCGCCTACCACGACGGCGGAGCGGGCGTGCATACCAACATCGTGTACGGCGACTATTTCTTTGCCGAAGCGCTGGCCAAGCTGCAGGGAACCGACCCGATGCTTTGGATGTGCGGGAAATAGCGCTCTCCGACAACGCTCTTCGTAGATCGCTCCTGCGGAAATAGACGCACCGGAAACTTGAAAACCGATCAGGACGGACATGAAAAAGGGAGGCAACGGCCTCCCTTTCGCATGTTACCCCAGGCGGATGATCGCCGGGCCGGTGGGGCGGATATCCAGCGGGGTTGCGGCATTCTTGCCGAACACCGCTTCCATTTCGCGCACGAAGCCCGGCAGCAGACCGAGGGGCACAAAGTTGAGCGTCGTGCCCGCGAAACCGCCGCCGTGCACACGCCACGCGCCCTTGCCCCGGAGCAGCTGCTCGGCAATCATCAGCGCCAGCGGGATCTCCTGCCGGTCGGAAGCCGCGTAGGTGTTCTGCAAATACATCGCGCTGCTTTGCCCGGATTCGAGGATGCCCTGCAAAAACGCTGGTAGATCGTCCCGCCGCAGGGCGTCCGCGCAGCGGGAAACGCGCTCGTTTTCCGTATAGAAATGCTGTGCGCGCAGCACGGCGCGGTCGCGGATCTCCATGGGCAGGGCTTTTCGAACCGCGGGGATGCCCGCGAAGAAGGTTTCGGCGGGCACTTCGCGCAGCACGGCCTTGCCGAACACTTGTGCAACGGCCCGCATTTCGTGGGGAATGGCTGCGTAGCAGTGGGTGAGGTCGTCGTGGCTTCCGCCCGTCGCCACCACAACCAAAGCGAAATCCTTCTTCGCAAAATCGTACGCGATCGCCTCAATCACCGGCTCGTCGGCCGCGAAATCGATCGCGGTCAGGCCGCCCATGCTGGAGGCTATCTGATCCATCAAGCCGCTGGGCTTGCCGAAAAACACGTTCTCGGCGTATTGCGCGCATTGGGCGCGCTTCACCGCGCCGATGGAGCCGCCGTTATACAGCTCGCTGAAAATGGCGCAGATCAGCACCTCGAATGCCGCGGACGAGCTTAACCCGCTGCCGGAAAAAACGCCCGTGGTTGTTACGGCCTGAAAACCGCCCACCTGATAACCGTGGTCTTTCAGCCAGTAGGCGATGCCGCGCACCAGCGATACGGACGATCCCTTTTCCGCTTCCACCGGCGCAAGGTCCCGCAGATCCACCACGACGGGCGCGTGCCCCTCGCTGTGTACGGCGACCACCGGCTCGGCGCACGGGCTGACCGCGGCCAGCGTATCCAGGTTCACCGCCCCGGCAAGCACTTTGCCGCGGTTGTGGTCGGTATGGTTGCCGCAGATTTCGGTACGGCCCGGCGCGCTGGCAAACAGCACGTCTTTTGCCGCGCCGAATACTTTTTCATGGGTTTCCAGCAGGCGCGCATAGCGGTCGACCTGCGTTTGCGTCATGTTTGCGCGGCTGCCGTACAGCGCGGATAAACGGCTGCCGATCTGTTTTTCGAGTTGGGCTCGTGTCATGGGGGTGCCGCCTTTCGTTTGCAAAAGTTCTCTCCGGTTATCATACGCGCAGGCCGGGCGCTGCGCAAGAGCGCAGTTTACGCGGCCAGAAACCCAAGGGATTTGAGAACGAACAGCCAGATGAAAATCGTAACGCCGGAAAACACCGTGGTAAAGATCACCTGCTGCGCCGCAAGATCCGCGTCTCCGCCCAGCTGCTGGGTCATCGGGAAGCTGGAAACGGCGGTGGGGGAGCCGTACAACGCGATCAGCGTCGCCAGGTTCACGTCGCGGATGCCCAGGAGCACCGCGCCTGTCAGGAACACGAGGGGAACCAGCACCAGCCGCGCGGTGACGGAACCTGCCAGCAGCCTGCGGTTTCCCTTCGCGCGGGAGAAGTCAATCCCCGCGCCCAGCAAAAACAGCGCAAACGGCGAGGCGATGCCGCCCATCATACGCACCGGAGCCTCGATTACCGCGGGCAGGCGCAGCTTCAGCAACAGAAACCCAAGCCCGAGCAGCGTACCCAAAATCAGCGGGTTCACCAGCACACCGCGGACGATATCCCAACCGGATTTTTGCACGCCGCCGTATTTCATCAGCGCGACGGTGGAAAAAACGTTGAAGATCGGGATCGCGAAAACGACGATCATCACCGCGATGGATATGTCGGCGTTGGGGTAGATCATCGTTACCAGCGGAATTCCGTAGATGGCGTAGTTCGCCCGCGCGATGCCCTGAATCAGCACGCCGCAGGCGTTGCGGTCCTTCGTCACGCGCGGAATCAGGTAGAACAGCGCCAAAAAACAGGCAATCAGCGTGACTGCCGCATACACCAGCGTAGTCGGGTCCGCGGCTTTGTCGATCGCGGAATCCTTGATGTTGTTAAACAGCAGGAGCGGTAGAAATAAATAAAAAACCCAGCGGTTTCCCTGCCGGAGACCTTCTTCGTTGATCAGCTTCAGGGTTCTTGCCCCGAAACCCGCCGCGATGATCACCAGAATGGGAATTACGGTGTTGACCGAGAATACGAAGTCATTCCACATGCGAAGCTCCTTGACGGTTATTGAAATTGCGTATGCAGCTGAATGTAGCGGAAAATCGCCTGCGCAATGGGCGCCGCGGCGCCGCCGCCGCTTTGGCCTTCCTCCACGAACACGCATACCGCATACGGGTACCGGTCGTCTTCAATATAGCCCGTAAACCAGGCGTGGGTCACGTCCACGCCGTCCAGGGAGCTTTCTGCGCTGCCGGTTTTTCCTGCGATCGTAAGCCCCTCCACCTGCGCGGCGGTGGCGGTACCGCGGGCAACGGTATCCTCCATAAACCCCTGAATCACGGCGGCAATCTCCGCGCTCACGGCGCGCCGGTACACCTTGGGCGTCAGGCGCAGCCGCACCAGCCCGGTGGGACCCGTCACGTTGTACAACAGCCGCGGCTCCATCATTACGCCGCCGTTGGCAATCGCGCCCGCCACCATGCACATATGGAGCGGCGTTGCGGCAACCTGGCTCTGGCCGTCGCCCGTCCAGGCAATTTCCCAGGGCGTGCGGTTTTGTGTGGGGTACACGGAGTTTTCCACCACCAGATCGCGGAACAGGAAATTGTCGTTGAAACCGAAGCTCTCGGCGGTTTTCCGCAGCGCCGCGTCGCCCAGCGTCAGGGCGATCTGCGCAAACGTATTGTTGCAGCTGACGCGGAACGCCTTGGAAAGCTTCAGCTCGCCATGCTGGGCGTTGCCGTAGTCGCGGATGATCTGGCCCTGCACCAGCGTAGCCCCGGTGCAGGTGAACACCTTCTCCTGAATGCCTTCGAGGTTCTCCAGCGCCGAGGCCGTGGTGATGATCTTGAACGTGGAGCCCGGCGGCAGGGCGGATTGTACCGCGCGGTTCCAGAACGGATGCCGCGCGTCTTCCTTCACGGCGTCGGTAATGTGTGCGGGATCATACACCGGAACGCTGACCAGCGCGATCACCTCGCCGGTTTTATAGTTCATCACCACGGCCGCGCCGCTTTTATCCTTGGTGCGGGCAAAGGTGTTGAACGCGCGCACGATAACGGTGGAAAGCTTGGAGTCTACCGTCAGGGTAACGTTGTCCCCGCGCCGCGGTTCGCCCTGGACCAGGGCGAGCACGCGCTCCGCCAGCGTGGTTTCAAACCCCAGCAGGTAGCTGGCCTGGAAGGATTCCACGCCGTTTGCCACGTTGCCGTCGCGGTCGCCGATCAGGTGCACCACCGCCGCGCGCGCTTCCGCGTCCGCCTGGTAGGTGCGGGCGCCGTCGTCCGCGGTGGTTGCCAGCAAAACCCCGTTGCGGTCCAGAATGTCGCCCGCGATGACGGTGTTCTTCGCCTCCCGGTAGCGCAGGTTGCGCGAGGACGCAAACCAGCGGTTGCCGTACACCGTCACCGAATACACGCCGTACAGGCCTGCCAGCAAAAGCAGGCCGATCAGGATCAGCGTCAACAGCCGGAAACGGTTGTGCAGCGGCTTCATGCGTTTCTCCTCACTCGCTTTGCTCCGCGTAGGGCAGCGTTTCTTCGTCGGTCCGGCTGCGGCTGACCTCGTAATCGTAGGTCAGGTCGTCCTGGTTTACGGTGGAAACGCCCTGCAGAAGCCCGATCAGGCCCAGGCAGCTGACCATCGAAGTGCCGCCGGAACTCACGAAGGGCATCGTGACGCCCGTGAGCGGGATGAGCTTCAGCACGCCGCCGATGATCACGAACGTCTGCAGCCCGAGCATCGCGGTTGCGCCCATCGCCAAAAGCCCGTGGAAGCTGCGCCGCGCGTCCCGCGCAATGGCAACGCCCCGCAGGATCAGAATGGCGTACATTAAAAGCACCAGCACGCCGAAGATAATGCCGAACTGCTCGCAGATGACGGCAAAAATCGCGTCGGTGTGGTACACGGGGATGATCGTCGGCGCGCCCAGGCCCAGCCCAACGCCCAGCAGGCCGCCGGATGCGATCGCCATCAGAATCTGCACGATCTGATACCCGGTGTTTTCAAAATCCATCCAGGGGTTCCGCCAAACGGTAATCCTGCGTTTGACGTGCGCGAACTCCTTATAGCCGTATAATGCCGACGCCACGCCGCCCAGCAGCCCCAGCCCGGTCACCCAGAGGTTGCCGGTGGAGGCGTAGTACAGCATCACGGTGACGATGTAATAGATCAGCGCCGTACCCAGGTCGCGCTGGAACATCAGCACGCCCATGCAGAGCACCGCAAACGCAACCCAGGGCCAGAACCGCCTCCGGCTCATAAAATAACTCAGCACCAAAAGCAGCGCAAGCTTTACCACTTCGCTGGGCTGCAGGCTGATGCCGCCGACTACGATCCAGTTGGTCGCCCCGTAAACTTCCGTGCCGAACACAAGCGGCAGGGCGATCAGCGCCAGCGCGCACACGGCGATCACGTAAATGAACACGCGCCAATAGCGGATATAGCGTACCAGCAGGATGCAGCAGAGCATCACCAGGATGCCCACGCCGTAGTACACGGCCTGCTGCATGCCGTAATTGGTTCCCTTGATCAGATCGGTGGAGTACAGCACCAAAACGCCCAGCGCGCATAAAAAGTTGGCGATTGAAAGCAACAGCTTGTCCGCCGGGAAGAAACGCGGCAGCCACATGGTGGCAATATAGATCAGCGCCGGCACGACGGCGGCCAGCACGAAGGCCTGCCAGTGCAGCTCGCCCTTGCAGGCGAGCAGCAAAAACGCGCTGAAGAAAAACAGCATGATCACGGAAACCAGTTTTCTATCGGGCTTTCCGCGCAGGTCGCGCCGGAAACGGGAGGCTTTGCTCATCGCTTGTTCCCTCCCTTGAAAACCCTGTCCCATAGAACGCGCTTGGCAGTCTGCGCCTCGTCCTCGTCCACGTACAAATCCTTGGGTAAAGGTTCGCCGTCCGGCGGCATCAAAACGTCGTCCGCCTCGTCCTCAACGGGGGGATAAAACACGCGGGAGCCGTTGAACAGCACATAGGAATTCCCGGCGGGGTCTTCCTCCGGCGGGAGTGCGTCTATCTCATCATAAGAAGGCGGTAAGTAGTCGTCCTCCAGATCCGGCTGGTCCATGACCGGCGGATAGAATACGGGTTCGTTTTGCTCAGGCTCTTGTGCGTCCATCGCTTCCTGCCACTCCGCCATTTCATGCATGCGGCGCACGGCGGGGGAGTGCAGCACAGCCCGATCCTCCTTGTCATAGGCGGCTTCCTCCGCCGAGAAGGAAGTATCCTCCGCCTCGTCCAGCGGCCTGCGCCGCGCGCTGACTTCGCTCGCGTATTCAAAGCCGGAGAACATCCGCAGTTTCAAGGTAGCCCGCCCCACCTGCAAGGTGGAGCCGTGGGATAAAAACGCGTGCGCGTGCGCGCCCGTCAGCTCCGTGCCGTCCGCCTTCACCGTCCGCCCGCGCAGCGGCTGCACGCGCAGGCCGTCGGTATCGTCAAACAAAAACCATAAATGGCGGCCGGCAACGCCTTCCACCGGCAGGCAAACGTCGTTGGAGCGCAGGTATCCCAGCTGCCCCTCGCGGGCGACCGGCAGGCACACACCCCGGCGGATCGTATCGTCGCCCGAAACCACCACCAGCTCGCCCACATAACCGGCGTCCGGAAGCAGCTTCAAGCGGCGCTTGTATTTTCTGCGGTCGCGCGCAAACCAGCGGAAGCTGCGCCACGCGATCAAAACCATCAACAGTAAAAACCAATAGCGCGCCGCAAGCGCAATGATCTCGTACAGCTCATCGGGCAAAACGGCGCACCTCCTCGTGAGAATATGGAAAAAGCGTTCAGTCGTCGTCGTGCAGGCGCATTTCCTGCAGGTACTTTTCCAGCTTGCGCTTTACGCGCTGCAAAGCGTTGTCGATGGATTTCACGTGCCTGCCCAGCTTGTCGGCAATCTCCTGATAACTTTTCCCGTCCAGATACGCCGAAAGAACGTCCTGCTCCAGCGAGCTGAGCACCGAGCCGACCTGATCGCGGATGGAGAGGATGTCCTCCCGGCCGATGATAAGCTCCTCGGGGTTTTGCGCGTGGCCTTCCACGATCACATCCATCAGGGTGCGGTCGCTTTCCTCGTCGTAAATGGGCTTGTTCAGGCTTACATAGCTGTTGAGCGGCAGGTGCTTTTGCCGCGTCGCGGTTTTGATGGCGGTGATAATCTGGCGCGTGATGCACAACTCCGCAAACGCGCGGAAGCTGGACAGCCGTTCCAGCTGATAATCGCGGACGGATTTGAATAACCCGATCATGCCTTCCTGCACGATGTCCTCGTGGTCGGCGCCGATCAGGAAGTAGCTCCGGGCTTTGGAGCGTACGAAGTTTTTATATTTGCTCAGCAGAAATTCCAGCGCAACGCGGTCGCCGTTCTGCGCCATAGCGACGATGGTTTCATCCGACTTATCCCCAAACCGCAGGCGCAGCGTTTCATCCCAGGTAAGCTCCGGCTGTTCGTCCGGCTCATCCTCGGGGGCTACGGCGTAATCGGCGTCTGTTTGTTCGTCATCCAATGGGTTCATCGTCATGCAAACTTCCTGCCTTGTGGAGTGCTCTCTCGTTGTCAGTCTTTCCGCCTGCGAATCTCTTCCAGCGCAAGCAGCTGTTCTTCGGTCAGGTTTCCCAGTAGGGGCGTTTTCGCGGGCACGGGTTGCGCCACGTGGTTGGAGCGCAGGTGGTGCCGCTGGGCGGACAGCTCCCCCCACAGCTCGCGGGAGGAAAGCCGGGTTGCCCCTCTTCCCAAAATCAGGGTCTGCTCCAGATGATCGCTGGTGGCTACGCGCACCTCGCGGTAGGAGGGCGTCTGTCCGCATTCCCGTTCGATGTACTGGTCGGCCGTCTGGCCGTGCTTGGTAAACACCACGGTCAGCCCCTGCCGCCGCTCTATGCTTGCGGTGGCGCGGTCGCCCAAATGGCCGTCGAAGACCAGGATGACCTCCTGCGCGGTATAGCCCGCGTAATCTTCCAAAAGCGCAATCAGGCGGTCGCGCGCCTGGCTGATGTCCATCGGGTGCTTTTGCATTTCGTTCCACGCCCCGATGACGTTGTACCCGTCTACATACAGCAGCGGCAGCATTGCCTACCGGGAGCGCAGTACGGCGTAAAGTAAGATGCCCGCCGCAACCGACGCGTTCAAACTGCCGATCTTGCCGCGCATGGGCAGCGCGACTACCTTATCGCATTTCTCCATCACAAGGCGGCTCACGCCTTTGCCTTCCGCGCCGATGACGATCACCGCGCCGCCGGCATAATCCACCGCCAGGTAATCCTCGCCCGCCGTATCCGCCGCATAGGCCCAAATCCCTTGTTCTTTCAGCTGGTCCAGCGTCGTACCCAGGTTCACCACGCGCGCCACCATAATGTGCTCCACGGCGCCCGCGCTGGCTTTGACGGCCGCGGGGGTTAGGCCTACGGCGCGGCGTTCCTGTACGATTACGCCGTGCGCGCCCGCGCACTCCGCGGTGCGGATCACGGCGCCCAGGTTATGCGGATCGGTTACGCCGTCCAGCATCACCAGAAACGGCTTTTCCCCGCGCTCGGCCGCAAGCGCCAGCATCTCGTCCACGGTGTGGTATTTGTAGGCGGAGGCGAACGCCAGCATCCCCTGATGGTTGGGCGTAATCGCGTCCAGCCGCGCGCGGTCCACTTCCTGGATGGGCACGTGCTGCTCCTTGGCCATCGCCACAATCTCGCGGGCCGAGCCGCTCAGCTCGCCCTTGGCAACCAGCAGCTTTTCAATGTCGCGCCCGCCCTTCAACGCCTCGCGGATGGGGTTGCGGCCGCTTAAGAGGTTTTCCGGCTCGGAATCCGCGCCCGGCATTTCGGAGCGGTTGGCGTAATAGCTGGGGGATTGGTATGCCTGCTTATATTCGCGCTTCATTTCGCCGTAGGGTTTGGGCGTGATGCCTTCGCCGCGCGTGCGGTAGGGGCTTGCGGTGCGCGGGGCAAAGCGCGGCTCGCCGTTTGCCTGGGCTTCGGCCGGCATGCGCTCCGTACGCGGTTCGCCTTCGACAGGCTTCCGCGTATAGGGACGGGCTTCGCCGCTGCCTTCGGGTCTGCTGTAGGAACGTTTGGCGAACCCTTCGCCGCCTTCGGTTTTCCGCGCGTAGGGACGGGCTTCGCTGCTGCCTTCGGGTCTGCTGTAGGAACGCTTGGCGAACCCTTCGCCGCCCTCAGTTTTCCGCGCGTAGGGACGGGCTTCGCCGCCGCCTGCGGGCTTGCTGTAGGAACGCTTGAACCCTTCGCCGCCCTCGGTTTTCCGCGCGTAGGCACGGCTCTCGCCGCCGCCCGCAGGCCTGCTGTAAGAACGCTTGGCAAACCCTTCGCCGCCTTCGGTTTTACGGGCATATGGACGGGCTTCGCCGCCCGCGGGCCTGCTGTAGGAACGTTTGGGCGCGCCTTCGCCGCCCTCGGTTTTGCGGGCATAGGGGCGGGCTTCGCCGCCGCCCGCGGGCCTGCTGTAAGAACGCTTGGGCGCGCCATCGCCGCCTTCGGTTTTGCGGGCATAAGGACGGGCTTCCCCGCCGCCCGCAGGCCTGCTGTAAGAACGCTTGGCGAACCCATCGCCGCCGCCCGCGGGCCTGCTGTAAGAACGCTTGGGCGCGCCATCGCCGCCCTCGGTTTTGCGGGCATAAGGACGGGCTTCGCCGCCGCCCGCGGGCCTGCCGTAGGAGCGCTTGGGCGCGCCTTCGCCGCCCTCGGTTTTGCGGGCATAAGGACGGGCTTCCCCGCCGCCTGCGGGTCTGCTGTAAGAACGCTTGGGCGCGCCGTCGCCGCCTTCGGTTTTCCGGGCGTAGGGGCGGGCTTCGCCGCCGCCCGCGGGCCTGCCGTAGGAGCGCTTGGGCGCGCCTGTGCCGCCTGCCTGCGGCCTTGCGGCGGAAGAACTCCGGCGCGGACCGCCTCCGGCGGTACGGGTGCCGGAATAGCGGGTTCCCTCGTCGTCAAACCCGCCTCGTTTTTCTGCGTCGCTGCGTTTCTCAGCGCTGCTTTTCGGATTGCTTACCTTTGTGTAATATGGCATAAATTCCCTTTCACTGTTTACAGATTTGCTTGTTCATGCGCCGCCAGAAACGCTTCCCGTTCCGCACGCACTTCGTTTCGCTGCCCGCAGGTCTTCTCGCCTTCCGGGCACGCGCCTTGCAGGCATCCGGGGCCTGCATCCGTCAATAATTCCGGGATCTCTTCGTAGCACAGGGCAAAAATTGTTTCCGCAAGCTCCCGGATTTCCCATTGTGCGCGTTTGCACATCCTCAAACGCAGAAAATGTTTGATCTCGCGTACGTTCATGGTCATCATCAGCCTGGTTTCACAGGCGTTGGGAAGCACGAAGCGCGCGTCCTCGTTCTGGCCGAGCTTTTGCTGCCAACCCTGATACCACTGGAGCATCTGGTCCATCTGCCCGGTATACTCCCGCACCGCCTCGGCGCCCAGCGCCTCTACGGACGGGGGGATGATAAAGCCGAACCCCTTCTCATACCCTACGTAGCGCTGGCTCTGCACGCTGAAGCTTGCGATGCGGTGCCGTGTCAGCTGCGCCAGCAGCGTGCGGCTTACGCCCTCGATTAAAAAGGTGAAGGAGATATGCTCCATCACGCTTTCATGGCCCATCGTAAGCACCTTGCGCAGGAAGGCGCGCTGATCGTTCTTCTGAATGCGCTCCTGCAGGGAATCGAGGTCGCCCCCGGCGTAACACAGCTTGGCGGCCAGCGCAGTCAGCTGTTCGCCGTCCGCCGTATGGCGGATCAATTCTACCTTTTGTTTCACCTGCGGCACGGCGGTTCTCCTTTGGGGCCGTGCGAGGCCGTTTCCGTTGTAGCCTCGGCGCCTATGCGCAATGCTTACCCAACCTACATGATACCATGAACGAGTGCTAACTTCAAGCCGAAACCGCCTTTCGATCACAAATACCGCGCGTGCGGCAATTGACGCGTAAAAGCTTTCGTGTTATGATTCGCGTGCGTGTGGGCATGGTGGAACGGCAGACACAAAGGACTTAAAATCCTTCGCTTCACAGCGTGCGGGTTCAAGTCCCGCTGCCCGCACCAGGCCGCCGCAGGTTGTATACAGCCCGCGGCGGCTTTTTTCACACTCCGTTTCACGGTAAAGCCCGGAAATAAAGCCTTTGCGGTTGACGAAGCGCGTTATCTCCGTTATGATTAGACCATAATCACGCCATATGGGAGTATTTTATGGTTCAAACGGTTCTGTTTCTATCGTTATCGCTTATTATCGTTGTCCTTCTGGCGGTTCTTCTCTGCCTCCTGGCCGTGTTTGTGATCCGCGGTCTGCGCGCAAAAAGCAACCGGAGGCTCACGGTGTGGCTTCGCCGCCTGGCCATCTGCGCGGCGGCGCTTCTTGCGTTAAACGCGGCGCTGGTTGCCGCATCGCAGCTCATGGCCCATACGCCGCCGATTGTCAACAGCCGGGGCGAAACGGTGGAGGGCAGCATTGCGGAGCTTACGCAGCTGACGCTCAACGGCAGAAAACAGTGGATTTCAATCCGCGGGCTCAACCGGAACAACCCGGTGCTGCTGTTTCTGGCGGGCGGGCCCGGCGGCACGCAGCTGGCAGCCGTGCGGCATGAGCTGCCGCAGCTGGAGGAACGCTTCGTCGTCGTCGGGTGGGATCAGCCCGGGGCAGGGAAATCCTTCGGTGCGGCAGACAGCGGTACGCTGACGCCGGAAACCTATGTGGAGGACGGCTATGCCCTGACAGAATACCTGCAGGAAAGGTTCGCACAGCAGAAAATATACCTGATCGGCGAATCCTGGGGCAGCGCGCTGGGAATATTCCTGCTGGACCGGCACCCCGAGGCCTATTCCGGGTTCATTGGCACCGGTCAGATGGTGGATTTCTCGGAAACGGAACGGCTGGATTATGAAAAAGCGCTGGAGATCGCGCTGGCAAACGGCAACCAGGCCATTGCGGATAGGCTGCTGGCTAACGGCCCCGCGCCGTATACCGGCGCGGACGTGGTTTGGAAGAGCGCTGCGTATCTGAATTATCTCTCCGGCGTCATGGCGGGCAACCCTGCGATTACCAACGCCGGATACCAGACGTTGCGCGATATCGCCTCCGAGGAGTACGGGCTTCTGGACCGTATCAACTATATCCGCGGCGTGATCGTCACCTTTGGCAAGGTATATCCGCAGCTGTACGGCGTCGATCTGCGCAAGGATTATCAAGCGCTTTCGGTTCCCGTGTGGTTTTTTCTGGGGCGGTATGATCTCAACGCGCCGCCTTCGCTGGCGGAGGAATACGCTGCGCTTCTGCAGGCGCCGCATAAAGAAATCGTCTGGTTTGAGCATTCCGGACATAGCCCGTGGATCAATGAGAACGAAAGATTCGCGCGGGAAGTGATCGCGCGCTTTCTGGGAAAGGATGGAAACGAATGAAGCTTTGGCGAAAAAGGATCGGGTTGATGCTGATCGTCGCGGTGGCGGTTATGCTGCTGGCGGCCTGCGTGCCGCAGGGAAGCGTGCTGATTCAGGAGAAGGAGCAGGGCGCGGCGTTTGACGTTACCTTTCAGGACTGGAGCAAGCAGGAGAAGTTCACCATGCAGCTCGCCGGGGGAGACGAAGTGCGCATCGCCGTTCAATGCACGAAGGGCAGCCTGGCGCTCACGGTAACCGGTGAGGACGGAAGCCAGCCGTATGTCGGCAACACCCTGACCGAACTGGCCTTCACGCTCACCGTTGAAAAAACCGGCGCGTATACCTTTGCCATGGCCGGGTCGAGCGCGACCGGCACCCTGACTGCCGCCAAGTAACGGCTTAGAAAACGCAAACGCGCGGCGGAACATTGTTCCGCCGCGCGTTTCCTTTGCCGCCTTTTCCTACAGGGGCTGTGCCGCGCTGCGGCAGGCGCACGCCGCGCACCCGCCCTCTCCGGTTTCGCGTAAGGAGGGCGGCAGAGCGTTTCCCACGTCCTTCATGGCGGAAATCAACTCGTCGCAGGCGATGGGGCAAACGACGCCCGCCAGCGCCATCTGCGCGGAACAGAGCGCCTGCGCCGCGCCGGAGGCGTTGCGGTACACGCAGGGGATTTCCACAAGCCCGCCAACAGGGTCGCATACCAAGCCCATGGTGTTCATCAGCACAAAGCCGCACGCGCTGACCGCCTGGTCGTCCGTGCCCCGCATCAGATGTACGAACGCGGCCGCGGCCATGGCTGCCGCCGTGCCGGTTTCGGCCTGGCAGCCGCCTTCCGCGCCGCTGACGCTTGCCTGGATGGCAATCACCCGGCCGATTGCCGCCGCCGTGAACATGGCCTCAACCACCGCCGCGTCCGGCAGCGCGAACTGCTCCTGCGCGGCAATCAGAACGCCGGGCAAAATACCGCAGCTCCCGGCAGTCGGCGCAGCAACGATCTTGCCCATGCAGGCGTTGTTTTCCGCAATGGCCAGCGCGTAGGGGAGCGCCTTGGCGGAAAGCCCGTACAGCGTGCCGTCCGCGGCGCTCAGCAGCTTGGCCGCGTCGCCGCCAACCCGACCGGACACCGAGCGCAGGCCGGGCGCAAGGCCCTCGCGGAGGCTATCTTTCATCACGGTAAGCCGTTCCCGCATGGTTTGCAGGACGGCTTCCTCGGTGGTCATCTTTTCCTGCGCCTGCCAGGCGATCGCGGCCTTGCTGATGGACCCGTGTTTCTTGGCCGCGTCCAGAAGCGATAATATGGTATCCATACTCGGTTCATTCCTTTACGGTTCCTGGGCAAATGGCAGATAGGCCACGCTGTGCACGTTTTCCAGCGATTGCAGCGCGTCCGCCAGCGCCTTTTCCGCATGTCCGTCAATTTCCAGCGCCACCATGGCGTCCCCGCCCGGCGAGGTGCGCGAAACGAGCATGGAGGCGATGTTGATGCGCGCGGCGGCAATCTGCCGCGTGATGGTGGCAATCATGCCGGGCTGATCCAGGTAATGGATCACGAACGTGTTCGCGTGCCCGGCGATGTTCGTTTCGTGCCCGTCGATGGCAAGGATGCGGATCTCCCCGCCGCCAATGGACGCCGCCAGCACCTTGACGGCATGGTTCTGGTCGTCCCTCAGGTCGATCAATACGGTGTTAGGGTGCGCGTTTTTCAGCGTCATCGGATAGAATTCCACTAAAAACCCCACTTGTTTGGCAACCTCCGCGCTTTGGCGCAGGCGGGGATCGTCGATGCGCATACCCAGCATCCCGCCGGTCAGCGCCTTGTCCGTACCGTGGCCGACGTAGGTTTTCTGAAACGATCCGCACAGCCCCACGCGCGCGCTTTTGGGCTTGCCCGCAATCAGCATCCGCGCCGCATAGCCGATGCGCGCCGCGCCCGCCGTGTGGCTGGAACTTGGCCCGATCATCACCGGGCCTACGATATCAAACAGATCCGGCACACCCGCACCTCCCCCAAGCGAATACGCATTTTTAAGATCTAGCGTCTGCCGCAGTCCATGCGGCCGCCGCAGGTTTGCGCCGCCGTATTCCGCGTTGTATGATAGGATGAAGTATAGTGGATAAACGATCCATTGTCCAGCGGGGAGCATTCAAAAGGGAGGCAATCAACGATGCAGGATGTGTTGCGGCAAGAGAAAGCCATCCTTCGGCAAGCGCTGCGGGAGCAGACCCAAGCCCTGCCGGAGGACTACCTTGCGCGCTCGGACCAGGGAATAGCGGAAACGCTTCTCACCCTCGATCTGTGGAAACAAGCGCGCACCGTGTTTCTGTACGTGAGCGTCGGCAAAGAGCCGGATACCCGCGCCTTGCTTACCGCCGCGTGGAAAGCTGGAAAAACGGCAGCCGTGCCGCGGGTGCTTCCGGACGGGATCATGGAAGCGCGCGTGATCCGCACGCTCGATGATCTCACCGAAAGCAACTTCGGCATCCCGGAGCCCGGCGCAAACAGCCCGCTGTTGCCGCCGGACGCACTGGAGCTGATCGTCGTTCCGTGCGTCGCCGCGGACCGGCAAGGCAACCGCCTCGGGCACGGCGGGGGGTATTACGACCGCTACCTAGCGAAAACCAACTGCCCCTCCGTGTGCCTGTGCCGCGCCCGCCTCCTGCAAACCGCGCTGCCGCACGGCGCGCTGGACAGAGTGGTAGATTTTATTATTACTGAAAAGGAGTTATTAGGGTAGTATTGTGCTTTATATAACTTAATGCACACTTATATTTTAAACAATCCCAAGTTAACAATAAGAAGTATCAAACGCTCTATTTATTGTGGGTTATTTTCTATAGATAAAGAGAACCTGCCTAAAAAGTAGTTTTATGGAAGGATGTGATAATTCCTAATTATCGTATATAAGCGATTTTGAGGTACTTTATGGAAACAATTGAAAACAGATTTGCTTTGAAGCTTCTGAAAAAAGCGACTGATGATGACTACGCAGTAGCGCTACGTATTTACTCAAATGAAACACCTCTAGACATCAGAACAAATACAAATGAATTCACTTATTGGCTAAATAAAAGTAACGTGACTACACCATTTGATCTACTTATGTTTTGTTTGTTTCTAGACGGGAATATTGTCGGTTTTTCACAATTGGCCTATTTAAAAAAGACAAAGGTAATTATTCTCGATTATATTACGCTCAAGGAACCCTATCGCTTAAATTCAGTCTTTCTAGTATTCTTTAGTATGTTACAGAATTATATTTCTCAAGAAAATATTGAAGTTGCCTTTTATGTTGCAGAAATAAGCAATAAAAATGACGGTAAAGATATTGATAGAGAAAGCGCATTCTATAAAAGGATCGTATGTTTAGAAGGGTTTGGACAAGTTGATTGTAAATACTATAATTTCCCCTTAGGTTTAAACAACCATGAGAGTTGCTTTGATTCTCTTATGTTTATTAAGTCTGTTGACGTCGTGAAAAGTATCACACGAGAGACTTTTCTTGCAATAGTGTATTCGATTTGCTTCGAATACTACCTTGTTTGGTATAGTGAGTTTTTAAGCCCTGATGAGATTGATGAATATAGGACTAAGCTAGAAACATATTACAAGTCCATTGAAAAGCAGTGCCCAAATTGTAATGACGTTGCTGTCAAATATCCTGCATGTCCTCTGTTCTCGAGCAACAATTTTAATAAAACGTCTGGAATTATACCAGCGAAGAAAATGCAAACAACGGCAGGGATATCATTATTAGCATTTTTGGTTTTTATCGCTCCAGTTATTCTTATAGGTCTTTATACCTATATTCTACCACTAATAAACGTACAATTCTCGGCTACAAGTACCTTTGTTGGAACTGTAATCGCAGCTCTCGTTTCATCAATTTCGGCATACGTCTTAACAAAAAGGAAGAGTAAGTAGTTTATTTTCTTATTGCACATAGTATAATATTCGCAGCATGTTTTGATAAAAAACGGATTCGTCGGGTTATCCAATCTAGTTTAGCATATGGAGATGCATGGTTTTCATCGTGAAAAAGTGAATAATCGAGACTACTTAAAATGTGGAATCGACGCAAATTGCAAATTAGTAAATTACTTGCCAACAATAATGACTTGATATATTCTTCTGAGTAAACCCACAGTTTATGTTGTTCATGAAAGTATTGCGTCGTAACAATCGCACATGGTTGTTTATATTGTCGAATATTTCTATACTCATAACTGCCACTGCTTTCAAACTCCAAAATCAGCTTGCCTCCTGGTTTAAGTACTCTTGCTAATTCTGCAACGGCAACTGCTGCGTCACAATAGTTAAGTACTGATCCTACGCAAATAATCGTTGAAAACTCATCATTAGGGAAAGGTAAGCTTTCTATACTTGCAACAGTTGAATTACGAAATGAAGCGATTTTATTGGCGGCGATATCAACATGATACATTTGACTTTTTAAGCCATATGTATTCCCTCCAGATCCCGCATTTAAGATAAGACCTGAGTCATCCTGTGTGTACTCTTGCAAATACTTACAGATTTCACTTTGTGATCTTATATGCCATCTATCATCTGTTGGCCAAACGGTTGTGGCGTTTTCATAAAACTCCTTAACAGCATTCTTATCAATTGTTTCCATAAAGTACCTCAAAATCGCTTATATACGATAATTAGGAATTATCACATCCTATTTTGTCATAATCTGTACTATAAGTCAACGCTCAGTTGTTTGCTGCCAGGAAATTTGTGTTCATCTGACACCTAGGATGACTTTGCTTCAGCACTTCCCTCAATCTGCCTGTCGTAAGATGTATATAGATCTGCGTCGTATTGATGGAAGCATGGCCAAGAAGTTCCTGGATAACCTTGAGGTCAACGTTATTTTCAAGAAGCATGGAAGCAAATGTATGCCGAAACATGTGCGGCGTGATTCGTTTTTTCAATAAGCCGGAAGCTGCGCGTTTCGTTAAACGGCGGATGTTTTCCTCATGTATCCGCGTATTGCGTTGATTGATAAAGAAGTACTCGGCTGAAGGATGAAGCTTTGTGCGCAGAGCAGCATACTCTTTCAGCAGCCGTAGAACTTCTGAGGACGCTATATAGATCACGCGCTCTTTGTTCCCCTTGCCTATTACGCGAATATAGGCTTCCGACAGGTTGACAGAACTTACCCTTAACTGGCATAATTCGCCGACACGGATGCCCGTGGAAAACAGCATTTCGATACACGAAATATCCCGGAAGACCATAAAACGTTCATGTTCTGACAACTCGGGCCGGTTCTTTGCATAGAGGGCATGAAGAATGGTTTGTATTTCCTGACGATCCATCGTTTTTGGCAACCGCTTGGGCTCTTTAAACTTGATTCTGATTTTGCGAAACGGATTGGCAAGGATGATATCTTCAAACTCTAGCTGGTTGAAAAAAGCTTTCAGGCAGGCGATCTTGCGTTTACATGTCTGCGGCGCGTATTTTGCCAGAATGGCGTTCACGTATTCCTGCAGATGGTATTTGTTGATGTCTGCCGCTTGTTGAACATCCGGACATATGGTTGATAGGAATGCCAAAAACTGCGCCAGATCCAGCCGATATGCGCGCAGAGTATTTGATGATAAAAGCTTTCCGTACTCACAATGCTTTAAATATTCGTCCGTTTGTTGTTTCAGCTGCATACTCCATCATGCTCCAATTCGTTTTCTTACGATTGTAGCGCACATGATTTTGTATGAATAGAAATCTAGAGAACAGATTATGGACTGTGAGCTTTGTTGCATTGTATTTGTTTGAGCTTGAGAATGTTAATCCGTTATTTCCCGTGCGTTTTCCGGTACTGCTTCTGCCCGCCGGATAAGCTGTACACCTTCTTGAACCCCTTGTTCAGCAGAATGTTCTGCGCCGCGTTGCCGGTCACGCCTTTGTTGCAATAGGTGATCGTGATGGTGTCTTTATCCAGTGCGTCCGCCGCCTTGCGCAAGTCCTCCTGCGGTATGCTGCGCGCGGTTTCGATATGCCCTTCCTCGTACTGTCGCTTCGCGCGTGCGTCGATCAGCGTATAGGGCACGCCGGAATGAATGATTTCGTCCAGCTCCTGCGCCGTGACCTGGCCGCGGCCGCGGCGCAGGTTATTTTCTAAAATCATTCCGGTGTACATCACGGGGTCCTTCGTTGTGGAAAACGGCGGGGCGTAGGCGAGGTCGAGGTGGAACAGGTCCTCCGCTTTGGCCTTGCAGGTGATGGCCGTTACGAATACGTCGATCCGCTTGTCCACCCCTTCGTAGCCTACGATCTGCGCGCCTAGCAGCCGCCCGGTCTGCCGGTCGGCAATGCCCTTGATCACCATTTCGCGCCCGCCCATGTATTCGGGCCGGTCCGGCTTCAGGTTATGGCAGACCACCGTATCAATGCCAAGCTGCCGCGCCTCGCGCTCTGTCAGCCCCGTTTGCGCCACGGCAAGATCGAACACCCGGAAGATGCCCGTGCCCAGCACGCCGCGGAAGGTGAGGTCTCCGCCGGTGACTACGTCGCCCGCGATGCGGCCCGTTTTGTTGGCGGTGGAGCCCAGCGGGCGGTAGAACGGCCTGCCGGTCACCGCGTCGAACGTTTCAATACAGTCGCCGCAGGCATAAACATCGGGCAGGCTGGTCTGCATCCGCTCGTTCACGCGGATCGCGCCGGAAACCCCCAGCGCGGCACCTGCCGCGGCGGCGAGGGCGGCGTTTGGTTTCACGCCCGTGGCTAGCAGCACCAAATCAGCCGGGAGGCTGACGCCGCCCGCCAGCGTAACGGCCGTATCCGTAATGGCCTCCACGGTTGCGCCCTTATACAGTGCCACGTCGTTTTCCGCAAGATAGCTTTCCACGTAAACGGCCATGTCGTCGTCCAGCGCGGGGGTGACGTGGGGCAGCTTTTCTACAATCGTCACGGCGATATCCAGCTCGCGCAGGTTCTCGCACATTTCCAGCCCGATAAACCCGCTGCCGATAATGACCGCTGTCTTTGGCTGCATCGTATCCAGATACGCTTTGATGCGCCGCGTATCGTTGATGCTCCGCATGGTGAACATACGGGGCTTGTCAGCCCCAGGGATCGGCGGCACAACGGCGCTGGCCCCTGTGGCAATCACCAGCTTGTCGTAACGGTCCTGAAAAACGCCGCCCGTTTCCAAATTCTTCACCGTCACGGTTTTCGCATCCGGCGCGATACGCTGGACCTCGTGGCGCGTAAAAACGTCCACGTTGTATTTGCTTTTGAAGTAAGCGGAGTCCCGCGGGGTGAGCTCGTCCACGCTGTCCAGAAGACCGCCGATAAAATAGGGCATTCCGCAGCCGGAATAGGAGATGTCCGTGTCCCTTTCGTAGACCGCAATCTCCGCGTCCTCACTGTTTCTGCGCGCCTTTGCGGCGGCGGAGGTGCCCGCGGCTACCGCCCCGATGATGACGATCCGCATCGAAAGCTCCCCTTTCTGTGGTCGAGGGTGAACGGTATGGGTTTCTGTTCCCATTATACGCGATTGTGCCGGATTTGGTTCGCTTCACGGAATTTTTACACAGAAAAGCCGCGCATGGTTTCATGCGCGGCTCAGCCTGTTGAAAAACCACATCTGCTTGTGCGGCCTTACCTATGCATAGCATAGGTAAGGCTACGTGCTCACAATCAAGATGTGATTGATGAGCACTAGTCGGGCCTTGCCCTCCCTTTCTGCGGCCTTGTTCTGCGCTTTTCTTGAACAAGGCTACGCCCTTCGTTACCTTCGGTAACTTCTGGGGCTAGTCGGACTTTGCCCTCCCTTTCTGCGGCCTTGTTCTGCGCTTTTCTTGAACAAGGCTACGCCCTTCGTTACCTTCGGTAACTTCTGGGGCTAGTCGGGCTTTGCCCTCCCTTGTTGTCAGCGGCGGGATGGTATGGTGTGTCACCTGCAATGAACTTTTCCCAGGCGGATGCCCGTTTCTTAGGCTTCGGGCACGTTGGGGATAGCCGCAAACCCCGCGGCAAGCTCCTCGTCGGTGGGTACGTGGTCGTCCATGCGGCCGTCGTTGTAGATCTGATAGGCGCTCAGGTCGAAATACCCGGTGCCGGACAGGCCGAACACGATGGTCTTCGCCTCGCCCGCTTCCTTGCACTTGCGCGCTTCGTCGATCGCGGTCAGGATGGCGTGGCTGCTTTCGGGCGCGGGCAGAATGCCTTCTGTGCGAGCAAACAGCGTTGCGGCCTCAAACACGGGCTTCTGTTCCACGGCAACCGCCTCGATCACGCCGTCCGCATACAGCTGCGACAGGATGTTGGACATCCCGTGGTAGCGCAGGCCGCCCGCGTGGTTGGGGGAGGGAATGAAGTGGCTGCCCAGCGTGTACATCTTTGCCAGCGGCGTAATCATGCCGGTGTCGCAGAAATCGTAACAGAACTTGCCGCGGGTAAAGCTGGGGCAGGAGGCGGGCTCCACGGCGATGAAGCGGTACTTGTTCTCGCCGCGCAGCGTTTCGCCGACGAACGGGGCGATCAGGCCGCCCAGATTGCTGCCGCCGCCTGCGCAGCCGATGAGGATATCCGGCTTGATGCCGTACTTATCCAGCGCTTTTTTGGTTTCCAGCCCGATCACGGACTGGTGCAGCAGCACCTGCGCCAGCACGCTTCCCAGCACGTAGCGGTAGCCTTGGCTGGTCACGGCGGCTTCCACGGCCTCGCTGATGGCGCAGCCCAGGCTGCCGGTGGTGTTGGGGTTTTCGGCCAGTATCTTCTGCCCGATCTGCGTGTTCATGCTGGGCGACGAGGTAACCTGCGCGCCGTAGGTGCGCATCACTTCGCGGCGGTAAATTTTCTGCTCGTAGCTGCATTTCACCATAAACACTTTGCAGTCCAGGCCCAGATAGGCGCACGCCATGCTCAGCGCCGTGCCCCACTGGCCCGCGCCGGTTTCGGTGGTTACGCCCTTTAGCCCCTGCTTTTTGGCGTAATACGCCTGCGCGATGGCGCTGTTGAGCTTGTGGCTGCCGGAGGTGTTGGTGCCTTCGAATTTATAGTAGATTTTCGCGGGCGTGCCCAGCGCCTGTTCCAGCCGGTAGGCGCGCATCAGCGCGGAGGGCCGGTACATTTTATAGAACTGCTGTATCTCGTCGGGGATGTCGAAGTACGGGGTGGTGTCGTCCAGCTCCTGGCGCACCAGATCGTCGCAGAAAACGGGGGTCAGCTCGTCAAACGTCAGCGGTTTGTGTGTGGCGGGGCTGATGAGGGGAGCGGGCTTCTTCTTCATGTCCGCGCGGAGGTTGTACCATTGGGTCGGGATCTCGTTTTCTTCCAGATAGATTTTGTAAGGGATTTCCATGGTGCTGCTCCTTTCGCATTGCGGGAACAGAAAAATGCTTCCGTCCCCATCACAGTTGATGCAGGGACAGAAGCATTGAATATGTCTTCTGCGGTGCCACCCGGCTTGGCGCTTTCGCGCCCTCTCCACGCGTACTTCCATACGCTGTCGCTTTTCACGGTGCGTGCTCCGTCTCACCTACTGGGGCGCAATGCGTTGCGCGCCGTTTCGGCTTGCCCTCCGGAATCCATTCCGCAATGCGTTCCGTACCGCCTTGCACCTGCCGGCGGCTCTCTGAACGGGGGAACATCGCGTACTTGCTTTCCGTCTACGGTTTAGAGAAACATAGCACTTTCTTGTTTTTTTGTCAATGAAGATTCTGTTAAATTTGCGGCGCTCCCGTTACCGCGGTCCGCCGGTTATTTTCCGCGCAGCCGGGAGGCGATCCTGCCGCCGAAGTTATACAAGAAAACGCCGAGCAAAATCACCCCGCCGCCGATCAGCGTGGCGCGGTCGGGCACTTCGGAGACGAGCACAAACCCGAGGAGGCTGGTCAAAAACGGCGTCAGAAACATGTAGTTGCTCACGCTGGCGGTCTGCTTGGCCAGGGAGAACGCCTTAGTCCAGGCGACGTACGCCCCGGCGCTGCTGAAAACGCCCAGCAGCGCGAGATACAGAAACTGTATCGGCGGGGCGGTCGCTGCTTCCCGCACGGCGGCGGGGGCAAATATGGAAAGCATCAGCGCTCCGGCAAAAATGCTGTAGGCCGTCGCCTGCAAAGCGCCGTAACTGCGCAAAAGCCTCCGCTGGATCAGGTTATACGCGCTCAGGCAAAGCGCCGCAAGCAGCAGCCACAGCGTGCCGCCGTTGAGCGACAGCGACCCGTTCCAAAGCGTGAGCAGCATTACGCCGATCAGCTCCACGGCCATCGCCGCCCATTGCCAGCCGGTGGGCTTTTCGCGGTAAACGACGTACGCGAACAGCGCGGTGATCACGGGCACCGTGGCGATCACAACGCTTGCCGTGCACGCGGTAACCGCAGCCTGCCCGCGGTTGAACAGGATCATATACAGAAAAAACCCCATACCGCCAGAGGCAAGGAACCACGGGACGTCCGCGCGGCGCGGCGGCTTCATTCCCCGGCGCAGCACGAGCGGAAGCAGCGTGACGGCGGCAATCCCGTAGCGCAGAAAGCCGAGCGGGAACGCCGAAAAATGCCGCAGGGAAAGCCTTGTCAGCACATAGGCCAGGGACCAGAACAGGATGGTGACCAGAGCGTAGAGGTGGTAACTGCCGCGGATTTTCATGCGTTGCGCCTCGCTGCAATTTCGGTGGGGATGCGGATAGAAGCATCAAAACACAAATCCCGGAAAATGGAAAGAGGCAAAATAAAAAAGCCTGCGGGTTTCCCCGCAGGCAGGAACGGCTGAACGCGATCAGTAGTTTTCCTTGCGCACTTCGAAATAGCTCTGGCTGCTGCCGCAGATGGCGCAGGCGCCGGGGGCCTTTTTCCCGATCACCAGATGTCCGCACACGCGGCATTCCCACATGGTTTCCTCGCTCTTTTCGAAAACCTTCTGCATCTCCACATTGTGAAGCAAGGCGCGGTAACGCGCTTCGTGGCTCTTTTCCACGTCGGCCACGCGGCGGAAACGGGCGGCAAGCGCCGGGAAACCTTCGTCCTCCGCGTCCTTGGCAAAGCCCTGGTACATGTCGGTCCATTCGTAATTCTCGCCTTCCGCGGCGGCCAGCAGGTTCTCCGCCGTTTTACCGAGGTGGCCGAGTTCCTCAAACCAAAGCTTCGCGTGCTCCATCTCGTTGCCCGCGGTTTTCAGGAAAATTTCAGCCAGCTGCTCATATCCCTCGCGGGCGGCGACCTGCGCGAAATAGGTATACTTGTTGCGCGCCTGGCTTTCGCCTGCGAAGGCGGCGGCCAGGTTCTTTTCCGTTTTGGTTCCCGCGTACTTGCTTTCGCCTTTCTTCTCCTCGCCAAGCTTCACAAACGCGCTGGCGGGCGCACCGCAGCGGGGGCACTTGAACCCTTCGGGCAGGGGGCCTTCATGAACGTAACCGCAGACTGAACATTTCCATTTCTCCATTGTTGCATCCTCCGTTTTCTCATTCCAATCCAGTTGACGAAGCAGCGTTTGCACGGCTTCCTTGGGGAAGCCCTCCCCGGTGTAGGTGACGAGAAGCATTTCCAGGAATTTTCGCACGTTTCCGCTCTGCGGCAGCATATAGCCCGCTTCGCGAATCAGATCCTCGGCCATGACGCGGTTGGATTTCTCCACCGCCGCGGCAAGCGCGCCGGGCAGCGCATGGGCAACTTGCTCCTGTTCCGCCTTGGAGCGCATCAACGCCTGCAACGCGGCCGAAACGGCGTTTTCGTGCGCCTGTTGTTTGGGATACTGGAACGGCACCATCGAAATCGCGCCGGAAGGGCAGGCGGCCGCGCAGTCGCCGCAGCCCGTGCACTTGCTTACGTCGATTACGCTGTTCTCCGTATCCGTCGCCCCGGTGGGGCAAACGTACAGGCACAGGCAGTCCTTGGTGCAAAGCCGGAGGTTTCGCACTGCATAACGTTCCGCCATTACGAAGCCCTCCCTTCCACTTTTTCCAGCTTCCAGCCCGGCGCCTTACAGACGGGGCACATGGCGGGCGCGGAGCTTCCGACGTACACAAAGCCGCAGATGACGCACACATACACGCCGGTGTTTTGAAGCATCACGTCGCCTTCGCGCGCATACCGGCCCAGCAGGGATTTCAGAATGCGGGTCACCTTTTCATTCCATACCATCGCCCGCATCGCGCCTCGGTCCTTGGCTTGCGCGGCTGTCGTGCTGGCGGAGGGGATTCCCTCGCCCAAATCCTGTTCCACACGGCGGAGCAGCTCTTCCGTGGCGGAGTCTGCTGCGGGTGCGGCGGCGGCCTTAAAGTAGTCGGCAAGCTGCGTAAACAGCGCCGCTTCCGCGGCTTTATACTGCTTCTCGCATCCGCGCGCCAGGTTGGAGCAGAGGGCGCTTGCCTGCAGGGGGGTCAGTTCCCGGAGCTCCTCTTCAACGTGAGAAGGGAAGGCGGGGGAGGGAGCCGCGTGGACTTGTTCGTTCCGTCGTTCCAGAAACTCGCCTTTTGCGGCGCCGCACAGCGGACAGACCCAGTCTTCGGGCAGTTCTTCCCAGCGGGTGCCCGGCGCAATGCCCGTTTCCGGGATTCCGCCTTCTTCGCTGTAAACGAAACCGCAAACTGAGCAAACGGTTTCCTTCATCGCATCGGCCTCCTTTTCTGCTTCGTCCCGTATAGGATACGTGAAATCCGGCGGAGTGAAACCTGTGAATGCTGCGGCTTGGGTTTAATGAGCGCCGCAGCTGCCTCCCTGTGAATGATCATGGTGATGCTCGCGCCCATGGCACTGCACGCCTGTGGATTGCAGCGTGCCGCGCAGATACGCTTCCACAGCGGCACGCGCGGGGCCCTGCGCGCCGGTGATCACTGTGATTCCTCTCCCGTTGAAAATTTCAATGGCGCCGCCGCCGATACCGCCTGCGATCACGGCCTGCACGCCCAGATCCCCTAAAAAGTTCGGCAGGAAACCCGGCTTATGGCCAGGGTTTGGCACGTTGGTCTCGGTCAGTATCCCGTTCGGGCCGGTTTCGAAGATACGAAAGCTTTCACAGTGCCCGAAGTGCGGGCTCACGTCTTCGCCCATGCATGCCGCCGCGATTTTCATCGTTTTTCCTCCTTTTTCGCCGTCAGAATGGCGTCCAGAAAGCTGTCCAGGCCGGGTTGTTCCAATTGCTCGATCTGGCCCTTGTCGCAGGCAGCGGCGAGCGCCGGGTTCATCGGCAGCCGCGCGACGGTTGCGATGCCGTGGCGTTTGGCGAGTTCGTCCACGTGGCTTTCGCCGAACATACTGATTTTTTTGCCGCAATCCGGGCACTGCACGTAGCTCATGTTTTCCACCAGCCCGAGCACCGGTATGTGCATCATCGCGGCCATGTTCACGGCTTTTTCCACAATCATGCCCACCAGCTCCTGCGGCGAGGTGACGATCACCACCCCGTCCACCGGGATGGACTGGAACACGGTCAGCGGAACGTCGCCCGTACCCGGCGGCATGTCGATGAACATCACATCCACGCTGCCCCAAAGAACGTCCGTCCAGAACTGTTTCACGCTGCCGGCGATCATCGGTCCCCGCCAAACCACGGGGTCGGTCTCGTTGTCCGTGAGCAGGTTCAGCGACATGATCTGGATGCCCGTTTCGGAGGGAACCGGGAAGAAGCCCTCGTGCGTTCCCGTTGCGCGGGCATGCAGCCCGAACGCGCGGGGGATGGACGGGCCGGTGATATCCGCGTCCAGAATGGCCGTTTTCAGGCCCTTCCGGCTGGCGAGCACCGCAAGCATCGACGTGACCAGGCTCTTGCCCACGCCGCCTTTGCCGCTGACCACGCCGATTACTTTGCGGATATCGGACAAGGCGTGGGGTTTTTCCAGCAGGCTTTTGGTTGTACGGTCGGCGCAGTCCTGGCCGCAGGTGGAACATTCGTGGGTACAGTTTTCGCTCATGGGGTTGCCTCCTGTTGATTTGGGATGGGGAGCCGCGTCCGCGGCCGTGGGATGTGGAACCGGAATAGGGGAAGGTGGCTGCATGCGCGTTACGCTCGTCCGCCCGTTCGCGGTGGACGGAAAAACGCGTGAAATCCCCCCGTTGCCGTTGTTATTCCCGCCCGGGGCTGCCGCCGCCGTGCCTGCGGCAATTTCCCCTGCCGCAATAGCCTGCGTTTCCGTCGCAGATACGATAATCGCCGCCCTCGATTTTGATCGGCAAGCCCTCCACCAGCGCGCGGGCAATTTTCCGGCGCGCTGTTGTATAAATCTGCTGCGCGGTGGTGCGCGCGACGTTCATCAGATCGCTGCACTCCTCCTGCGAAAGCCCTTCGTTGTCAATCAGGCGGATCGCTTCGTACTCGTCCACTGTGATCACGACGCTTTCCCGCTGGGGAGCGCCTTCCTGCCTGGGGATGAACTCGCTGATCTCCGGCAGGCAGCATACGTTTCTGCGTTTTCTCGGCCGTGGCATTGGCTCCTCCGTTTGGGTCCGGTTGGCCGAGGCGTCCCCCGGCTAACCTGTCGGTCATTCTACAGTGTTTCCAGCTGTGCGTTCACTGCGTTCAGGCTGCGCTGCAGCGCGTCCCTGCGCAGGGTTAAGGCCTCTTTTCTGTCCGGCACGCTTTGCGCGCAGAGGCCAAGCCCGCACCGGCAGCCGGAAAACCGGCGGCCTTCAAAGCCGTAATTCCCGCGGCCCGCATGCCTGCCAAAACCGACGCCACCAGCCCGTTCCGCACAGCGGGGGCCTGTTTGATCCATATTCGGCATCGTCAACACCTCCTCCTGTAATTTATGACATATGCCATTAACAATTTCATTATACATGATTAATGGCATATGTCAATAACAAAAACGCGCATCAGATTTAAACACTTCCGGACGCCGGTGGGATTGCTGTTTTCTGTACAAGCAAACGCAGGCTGTGCTATAATTTGCGGGGATCAAACGAAAGGGAGTCTTGCGCGATGAACGCTGTGATCACGGTAATCGGTACCGACAAGGTTGGCATTCTGGCAAGCATCAGCACCGCGTGCGCCAATGCCCGCGTGAATATTGAAGAAGTTACCCAGTCCATCTTGCGGGGGATGTTCGCGATGATCATGCTGGTGACCCTGCCCGACGATCTGACGATCGAAAGCCTGTCGCAAACGCTCAACGAGGCGGGGGAGAAGCTGGAGCTGCGGATCACCGTAACCCGGCAGGAGATTTACGACGTCACCCATAAAGTGTGAAAAGAGCAGGAAAATGAAGCGATTTACCAATATCAATGCCAACGATATCCTGGAAACCCTGCAAATGATCCACAACGAAAACCTGGACGTGCGCACGGTGACCATGGGCGTTAACCTGCTGGACTGCGCGGACCCCAATCCGCAGGCCGCCTGCGATAAAATCTATGAAAAAATCGTGCGGCACGCGGAAAACCTCGTGCCCGTGTGCGAGCGCATCACCGTGGAATACGGCATCCCGATCGTCAACAAGCGCGTGGCGGTTACGCCCATCGCGCTGCTGCTGGGCTGCGCGCCGCTGGCCGATCCGGTTTGCTATGCAAAAGCGCTCGACAAAGCCGCGGATACGGTGGGCATCAACTTCATCGGCGGGTATTCCGCGCTGGTGCATAAGGGCTTTGCGGCGGGAGACGTGCGGCTGCTGCAGTCCATCCCGCAGGCGCTGAGCGAAACCGGCAAGGTATGTTCAAGCGTGAACATCGGCACCACCAAGGCCGGCATCAATATGGACGCCGTCGCCATGATGGGTGATATTATTCTGGAAACCGCGCGCAGAACAGCAGAACGCAACTGCATCGGCGCCGCGAAGCTGGTGGTGTTCTGCAACGCACCGGAGGATAACCCCTTCATGGCGGGCGCGTTCCACGGCGTGGGCGAGCCGGATATTGTGCTCAACGTGGGCGTATCCGGCCCCGGCGCGGTGCGCAGCGCTTTGCAGAACGACGCCAGGGGCATGGATCTGTCCGGCGTTGCGGAAGTCGTCAAACGCACGGCGTTCAAAATCACGCGCATGGGGCAGCTCGTGGGCGAGGTCGCGGGAAAGGCGTTGGGCGTGCCATTCGGCATTGTGGATTTATCGCTGGCGCCCACCCCCGCCATCGGAGACAGCATTGCGGAGGTGCTGGAGGCTATGGGGCTGGATATGGTCGGCGCGTACGGCACCACCGCGGCACTGGCGCTTTTGAACGACGCGGTGAAAAAAGGCGGCGTCATGGCCAGCGGCAGCGTCGGCGGGCTTTCGGGCGCGTTTATCCCCGTCAGCGAGGACGCGGGCATGATCCGCGCCGCCGAATTGGGCGTGCTGACGCTGGAAAAGCTGGAGGCCATGACCGCTGTGTGCAGCGTGGGGCTGGATATGGTCATCGTCCCTGGCGATACGCCCGCCGCCGTGCTTTCCGCCATGATTGCGGATGAGGCGGCCATCGGCATGATCAACTCCAAAACCACCGCCGTGCGCGTTATTCCGGCGATCGGCAAAAAAGCGGGCGACCGTCTGTCGTTCGGCGGGCTGCTGGGCGAAGGACCCGTGATGAAAATCAATACCGTCAGCCCCGAACGCTTCATCCGGCGCGGCGGGCGGATTCCCGCGCCGATCCAGGCGTTGAAAAACTGATATGGCCTACACGCTGACCAACCGGCAGGCGCGGCAGTTTCTGCTTTTGAAGCAGGGGCTGCTGGGCGCGTACCGGTTCCGCGGCAAGCAGGGTGCGCTGCAATACGTCCGGCAATCGGGTTCCATTCAGTTCGACCCTGTGGACGCCTGCGGGAAGAACGCCGAGCTTACCCTCCAGTCCCGCGTGCAGCGCTTCACCAAGCAAACGCTTGCCGACCTTTTATACAAGGACCGCGCGCTGTTTGATTATCCCGATAAAATGCTCTCTATCCTCCCGGTGGAGGACTGGCCGTATTTCCGGCGTTTCCGCGATGTTTCCCTCCATGAAGGCATCAAGTTCCCGGAGCTTTCCGCGCTGGAAGCCGAGGCGAAGGCCTACATCGGGCAGCACGGCGCGGTCACCAGCGACAGCCTCCCCATCGGCGGCAGCATCCACTGGCATTCGCACATCCATTGGAGCGGCAGCTGGGAAGGCGATACCAACGCCGCGCGCGCGGTGCTGGAACACCTCTACGCCACGGGGGAGCTGGTGATCCACCACAAAAAGGGCACGCGGAAGTATTACGATCTGGCTGACCGCCACGTTCCGGCGGACGTTTTATCCGCGCCCGATCCGCTGCCCAACGAACACGATCACCACAAATGGCGCGTGCTGCGCCGCATCGGCGCGGTGGGCATGCTTTGGAACCGCAATTCGGACGCGTTTCTTGGAATCTGGCACATGAAATCGCAGCAGCGGGAACAGGTGTTTTCGGAGCTGCTGTTGGAAAACCGAATTCTGGAAGTGCGGGTGGAAGGGCTGAAAGCGCCGACGTACTGCCTTGCGGAAGACGAACCGCTGTTGCTGTCCGTTCAAAAAAACGAGACGTATAAGTCCCGGTGCGAGTTTCTTGCCCCGCTGGACTGCATGCTGTGGGACCGCAAACTCATCCAGGCGCTGTTCGGCTTTTCCTATACGTGGGAAATCTATACGCCGCCGTCCAAACGGCAGTACGGCTATTATACGCTGCCGGTGCTGTACGGCGAAGCTTTCGTCGGGCGGATCGAGGCGGTTGCGGAAACGAAAACCGGCGTTCTGCGTGTGAAAAACCTCTGGTACGAGGGCGGCGTACGCAAAACAAAAGCGCTTGCGCGCGCCGTGGACGTGCGCATCAAACGCTTTGCCGCATTTAACGGTTGCACCGCGGTGGACGACCGCCGTCAAAAGAGTTTTACTTAATCACGTCCAGCCGGTCGAACCCTTCGCCCAGCACTTCGTTTGCGGCGGTGATAAACACAAACGCGCGCTCGTCTTCCATGCGGACGATGAGCTTCAGCCGCGCCAGCTCCTGCGCGGAGATGATACACAAAAGCACGGGCCGGTCCTCGTTGGAGAACCCTCCCTTGGCGTTAAAAATTGTAATTCCGCGGTGCAGGCTCTCCAGCAGCTTCTGTTTAATCACATCCTGCTGCGCGCTGATGATATAGCAGGCCTTATGCCGCTCGAAGCCCTGCACCACCATATCCACGATGCGCGCCGAAAGGAAAATGGTAATCAGCGCGTACAGCGCGGCTTTGGGCGTAATCAGGAACGCCGCCGCAACCACCACGCAGAAATCGATCAGGAACAGGATGACGCCCACCGACAGGTGCTGGATACGTGCATGGATCATTTTGGCAATCAAATCGCTGCCGCCGGTCGTCGCGCTCCCGCGCAGGATGAGCCCAAGGCCCAGGCCCAACAGCACCCCGCCGAACACGGAGCTCAGCAGCGTATCGGCCGGGTAGGCCTCCACGGGCAGCCAGTCGATCGCCAGGGAGAAGAGGATCGTCGCCACCAGCGAGCGGAAAGCAAACACGCGGCCCAGCAGGCGGTAGCCCATCACGAACAGGGGCACGTTCATCGCCAGCGCCGTAAGGCCGACGGGCAGGGAGAACAGGTAATGCAATATGGTGGCGATGCCGGTTACGCCGCCGGGGGCAATGTTGTGCGGCGTTAAAAACAGCGGATACGCAAACGCGCCCAGTACGCAGCCCACCGCAATCTGTAAATACGCCAGCAAGCGCTCCTTGCCGCGTACGGACAGCTTTCCCTTCATGGTTCATGCTCCTTTTAAAGTGGTCAGGCCCAGTGTAGCACGGGCGATGCCGCGTGTAAAGATAACGCGGCGGCTTTACTTGCCGCATGAAAACTGGTACGATGGATTTATTGTTATCCGATGGAGCGGGGGGCTGCAAAATGTTGATCTCGGCACTGGAAAAGGCACGGCCGGCGGACAGGGAAGAGCTCGTATCCGTGATCCGCAGCGCGACCCAAACTCTGAACCAAAACGGCATTCCCCAGTGGGACGACGTATATCCAAACGCGGCCAACGTGGACGAGGATCTGCGAAACGCGCAGCTCTATGTAGTGCGCGCGGAGGGGAAGATCGTCGGCATGGTCACGCTCAACCGGCAATGCGACCCGGATTATCAAAACGGCGATTGGCGGTACGCGGGGCCTGATTTCGTGGTGGTGCATCGCCTCATCGTGTCGCCCGCCGTGCAGGGGCAGGGGATCGGCGCGCAAATCATGCGGATGGCGGAAACGCTGCTCAGGGAACAGGGCGTGCAGAGCATCCGGCTGGACGCGTTCACCCAAAACCCGCACTCCCTGCGGCTGTACGAGAAGCTGGGGTACCGGGTCACGGGAGAAGCCGTATGGCGCAAGGGGCGCTTTTATCTGATGGAAAAGCTGATCGCGCAGGAATGAGTTTCCCGCGGGTACGCGGGGGCGGAGGAGCGGTGGTCATGATGCGTAAACGGTCGCTGTGCGCGGTCTGCGCGGTTCTGATCATACTGCTGTGCGGCTGTGCGGCGGCAGGGGAGGGGTATTCCGTGGCCCGGATTGAACTTCAGCAGGAAACC
>JAEWTC010000126.1 GCA_023459675.1 Bacillota bacterium
TTTTGGAGTAATCCCGAGAGCGTGGTTCCCGCGCCGATCTCAATAAAGTCCGTATAATTTTCAGTAAGCATAGTTTGAATCAGCTGGGTCCAGCGCACGGGGTGGTCTACCTGCATGCCCAGAAGCGTGGGCGCTTCTCCGGCGGTATACAGGCCGCAGGTCGCGTTTGCGTAGAGGGGGAGGGCCGGAGGGGTAAACGGCAGGGTTTGGGCGTAGGCTTGCAGCGCCTGCGCGGCCTCCCGCATGAAGGGGCTGTGGAAACCGCCGCTTACGTTAAGCGCAAGCGCGCGCCCGCCCGCTGCCTTTACGGCGTCCGCGAACGGCGCCATGGCTTCCGCCCCCATCGCGCACACCACCTGGCCGGGGCAATTGTAGTTGACGGGATACGCGCCAAACGCCGCGCACAGCGCCTCCACCTGCGAATCTTCCAGCTTCAGCACCGCCGCCATGCCGCCGGGGTGCGCCGCCGCGCACGCGTGCATGGCCTCCGCGCGGAAGTTCACCAGCGTGAACGCCTGCGAAAACGTAAGCATTCCGCTTACGGCTACAGCGGGGATCTCTCCAAGCGAGAAGCCCGCGAGGCCGTCCGGCCGCACGCCGTTTTCCAACAGCGCCGCCGCGCAGGCGCAGCCCACCGCCATCAGGCAGGGTTGGGTGTTGAGGGTGAGGCTCAGGGTTTCCTTTGTGCCGGAAAAACACTGTTGAAGCGTGCCCGGACGAAGCGCTTCCGCCTGGTCCAGCAACTCCCTGGCGGCTTTGGACGTTTGGTACAGGCTTTGCCCCATGCCGCCGTACTGCGCGCCCTGACCCGCGAATACGAACGCTATTTTACCCATGCAGGCGCACCGTTGAGCAGGGTTTCGGCCTGCGCAAACATTTCCGTGACGATTTCCCGTGCCGGACGCACGGCGTGCACCATGGCGCTCGCCTGCCCGGCGAGGAAGCATCCATGTTCCAGATCGCCGTCCACGGCGGCCTTGTGCAGCGCGCCTACGCCCAGCGCTTCCAGCTCCTCGGCGGAACACTGGGGGTCGTACTCATGGCGGACGTAGTCCTTGGTGAAGGGGTTGCGGATGCTGCGCACCGCGTGGCCCAGGCGTTTGCCGGTGACCACGGTATCGATATCCTTGGCGTTGATCACTTTTTGCTTGTAGTTTTCGTGGATGGTGCACTCCGTAGCGCACAGGAACACCGTGCCGCACTGCACGCCGACCGCGCCCAGCATCAGGGCCGCGGCAACGCCCCGCCCGTCCGCAATGCCGCCGGCGGCGATAACGGGAATGGAAACCGCGTCCGCAACCTGCGGCACCAGCGTGAGCGTAGAGAGATCGCCGATATGCCCGCCGCTCTCGCCGCCTTCGGCGATCACGGCAAACGCCCCCGCGCGCTCCACCAGCTTTGCCATCGCGGTGGACGGCACGACGGGGATGACGCGGACGCCCGCGTCGATCCATGCCTTCATGTAGAGGTTGGGCAGGCCCGCGCCCGTGGTGACCACGGCGGGAGCCTCCTCCGCGCAGACCTGCGCCACGTCCTTTACGAACGGGCTCATCAGCATGACGTTCACGCCGAAGGGTTTGTCGGTCATGGTACGGCATTTGCGGATCTGATCGCGCAGATACTCCGCGTTCAGGTTCATGGCCGAGATGATGCCAAGCCCGCCCGCGTTGGACACGGCGGCGGCGAGGTTCGCGTCCGACACCCAGGCCATGCCGCCCTGGAAGATGGGGTATTGAAGCCCCAGCGCAGACGTTAAGATGGAGTTGATCATGCCTTGTTCGCGTCCACTTTCTGCACCAGATCGGCGATGGTTTTGAGCGTCTCGTCGATCTCCACGGGCACGCCCAGCTCGTCTTCCAGGTTCATCACGAGTTCGGCAACGTCCAGGCTGTCCAGTTCCAGATCGGAGAAGGTCATTTCGGGGCGGATGGCGGTTACGTCCATGTCCTTTTGTTCGGCAAGAAGTTTGGCGATGATTTCATAAGTGCTCATGATGGGTATCCTCCTTAAAGTTTAAATCGTCAGTACTGCAGCACCAGAGGTGAGCCCGGCGCCAAAGGCGCTTAAAACGAGGGTTTGCCCCGTTTGCAGGCGGCCGTCCTGCGCCATTTCGGACAGCAGGACGGGTATTCCCGCGGAACCCGTATTCCCGTGCGTCGTGATGTTGACGGGAAACTTTTCCTCGGGTTGCTTCAGGCGTGCCCGCGCGGTATCGATGATGCGGCGGTTGGCCTGATGAAGCACAAAGTAGTCCACGGCGTCGGCATCCAGGCCGCTTTGCTTGAGCACCAGCCGGATGTCTTCGCAGGATTGGGTGACGGCGAACTTGAAAATCTCCTGCCCGTTCATCTGCAGCGCAACGGCCTGGGGTTTCTGATCGTTGAACGGGCAGTTACCCCCGTCGGCCATGGCGTACAGTGGGTCCGCCGTACCCCTTGCCGTAAGGCGGATGGCTTTGAGGCCGTCGCCCGCCTCGCACACCAAGGCGCCGGCCGCATCCCCAAACAGCACGCAAGTGCTGCGGTCGCCCCAATCGGAAAGGCGGGTGATCTGCTCCGCGGCAACGATGAGCACGCGCTTGGCCTTGCCGCAGGAAAGCAGCGCATCCGCCATTTCCAGCGCGTACAGGAAACCGGTGCAGCCCGCGTTCAAATCCAGCGCCGGGCAAACCGCGCCGATTTTTTGTTGAATCAGGCAGCCGGTTGCCGGAAAGATCATTTCCCCGCAGGTGGTGGGACAGAGTATATAATCAAGCTCTTCCGCCGTAAGCCCCGCCCTGTCCAGCGCCATCTGCGCAGCCTGCGCGCCCAGGCCGCTCAGGGTTTCGCCGCCGGATAGGATATGGCGGCTTTCAATGCCGGTGTGGGAGCGGATCCATTCGTCCGAAGTGTCCAGAAAAGCCGAGAGTTCGTCGTTTTTGATTTGCTTTGCGGGGAGGGCATGCCCAAAAGACCTTACTTTCATTCGTTCACACGCTTTCGCTTTGAAATTGTTCGCGCCGGAGTTGCTTCTTTTGCTCCATCTCATCCAGCGCTTCCTGAAAAAAACGGTTCAGCTGCTCCATGCCGCGCAGCATTCCTTCGCGTTCGGAAGGCGATAGCAGCCGATCGATATCGCGCACCATCTGTTCGTGGAAGTAGCGGTGCGCCGCGTTCATTTTTTTGCCCATGCGCGTCAGCTCCACAATCACGCTGCGCTTATCTTTTTCAGATTTGCTTTTATTGACAAATCCCTTTTTGCTCAGTTTATTGACGGCCACCGTCACCGTAGGCGCGGACAGCTCCATCCGCTGCGCAAGCTCAAAAAGGGGGATGCCGCCCTCCCTCTTCTCGCCCACCGCTTCCAACAGATGCATTTCGCTGATGGACAGCTCCATGCCGCTGACCGAATGCAGGATGCCTTCTTCCAGTTTGTTGATCTTGCGGTACGCCATGACCAACAGCCGGTTCAGCTCGCGATTGAATGGTTCCATCCGCCCTCCGCCTTCCGGGGTCTCCGCCGGAGCCCTATCTTTCGTTAGTCTAACTAATTATATTCGTCCCATCCGCGTTGTCAAGTGCGTACAAGCAGGAAACCGCTGCCACGGGTTGCTGGAAAACGGCGCGCGTTTATCCGTTCAGACCGCGGATGTCTTATTTCACAAGCGGTTGCGCGCATATCTAAGGCCGGAAAATAGCAGAATTTTTTACAGTTGACGAAACTTTACAAACGCCGCGGGGCTTGCTACAATCAAGGCAAAAGCGGAGGGAAATACCATGAGCAATATCTGGCACGATATCGCGCCGTCCAGGGTGACGCCGGCGGATTTCATCGCGGTGATCGAAATTGAAAAGGGCAGCAAGAAAAAGTACGAGCTGGACAAGGAAACCGGCAGTTTGATTTTGGACCGCATTCTGTATACGAGCACGCATTACCCCAGCAACTACGGGCTGATTCCCCGCACCTATGCCGAGGATAACGACCCGCTGGACGTGCTGGTGCTGTGCAGCGAGGTGATTCAGCCGCTGAGCCTTGTGCGCTGCTACCCCATCGGCGTGTTGACGATGATGGATCAGGGCCGGCTGGACGAGAAGATCATCGCCATTCCGTTCCAGGATCCCACCTTCAACGGTTATACCGATATCGCAGACCTGCCCAAGCACATTTTCTCGGA
>JAEWTC010000127.1 GCA_023459675.1 Bacillota bacterium
GCGTTTCCCGTAAATTCTGTTTGACTTACGCCGGTTTCTGTGCTATATTACTTCGGCAAGCCGCTCAAGCGGGGCTTTCAAGTGCGCGCAAAACGCGCCGCCTGACGTTTGGCGAGTTCTATAATTGGAGGTGCTGCCATGTACGCTGTGATCGAAACAGGTGGCAAGCAATACCGCGTTTCCGAAGGGGACATCATCTACGTAGAAAAGCTCGATCAGGAGCCGGACACCACCGTGACCTTCGACGTGCTGATGGTGGGCGAGGGCAAAACCCTGAAAATCGGCAAGCCGACCGTCAAAGACGCGACCGTGGAAGGCAAAGTGCTGGGCCAGGTCAAGGGTGAAAAGGTGATCATCTACAAGTACAAGGCCAAGAAAAACTATCATCGCACGGCCGGGCATCGCCAGAAGTACACCAAGGTGGAGATTACCGGTATCAGCAAATGATACGCATTGGCATCGGGCGTGAAGGAGACCGCATCACGGCGCTGACGGCGCAGGGGCATGCGGGAGACGCGCCGGACGGAGAAAGCATCGTATGCGCCGCCGTATCCAGCCTGATGTTCACAGCCGTGAACGCGCTGGAAAGCGTCGCGGGCGTACTGCCCAAGGTAAGCAAGAACGATGCGCAGGCGCTTTTGAGCATCACGCTTCCGGAGGCCTGCGAGAACCGGGACGCGCAAACCGTTCTCCGCACGATATTGCAGGGATTGACGGATATCTCCCAGGAGTATCCAAAACAAGTCAGGATCACCACACAGGACGGGAGGACAACACGATGATGAAGCTTCAATTACAGTTTTTCGCACATAAAAAGGGAATGGGTTCCACGAGGAACGGCCGCGATTCCGAGAGTAAACGCCTCGGCCCCAAGCGCGCGGACGGGCAGTTTTCCCTTGCGGGCAACATTCTGGTTCGCCAGCGCGGCACCCACATTCATCCGGGCCTGAACGTTGGCAAGGGCAGCGACGATACGCTTTTCGCCACGAAGGACGGCATTGTGCGCTTTGAGCGCCTTGGCCGCGACAAGAAAAAGGTCAGCGTTTATCCTGTGGAAAGCGCCCAGTAACCGCCGCACGAAAAAGCATGGAAAGCTCCTTGTAAAAGGAGCTTTTTTCATGCTTGCGCGGCTGCGAATACGCCGGTTGAAAACTCGAAGTATAGTAAACTGAATAATAAGATGTTGACGAAAATAGTAAACAATAATATAATATGTGTATGTTTATCATGAGGATGTGAACCGATATGGATTACGGCAAACTCACGCTGGACGAGCTGCAGAAGGGATACGTTTTCGATCAGGAGGCGGATGCCTTTCTGTGCAACTGCTGCGGGGAACGATTTCCAAACAGCCAGGTGTTCCCGCTGGACGGCGGCTTTTTTACCGCGGAGCACGCGGCAAAGCGTCATGTGGCGGCCGCGCACGGCGGCGTTGTTTCGCTGCTGGTGAACGCCGATACGAAGTACAACGCCCTTACCGAGGTGCAAAAGGACCTGCTCCTGCGCATCGCCGCGGGCGGTTCGGACCGGGAGATTGCCAAAGCGCTCGGAATTAGCGAGGCTACCGTGCGCCGCCAGCGGTTTAACTTCCGGGAGAAAGCCAAGCAGGCGAAGCTCTATCTGGCGCAGTACGAGCAGGCCTTCAGCGGCGTGCGGGACGAGCTGATGCCCATCCATAACCAGGCGGCCTATGTGGACGACCGCTACGTGATTACCGAGCTGGAGCGCGAGCGCATTTTGAAGGGCTCCTTCGCAAGCCTGAACCCCCTGCGGCTGAAAGCCTTTCCGCCCAAGGAGAAAAAGAAGATCGTCATCCTGACGGCCATCGCCGCCCAATTCGAAAAGGGCAGGCACTACACCGAACGCGAGGTGAACGACGTGCTCCTGCCCATCTACGCGGATTACGTCACCATCCGCCGCTACCTCATCAGCTACGGCCTGATGAACCGCACCGTAAGCGGCTCGGACTACTGGATGACGGAGTAAAGCAAAGTATAGCGCAGGAAAACGGCCGATGAAAGCCGTTACTTCTATCGGGGCAGCCAAAACGGAGCGGGCGGCGGAAGCATCGCCCGCTTTCGTTTCATTCCCGCCGCAAAATATACGTGGACCGTTGACTTTGACGCAGCGTCAAGTGATATAGTGGGTCGTACAAGGGGGCGGAATGGATGATGGAGCTTGTGAAAATCACCCAGCTTTCGCAGCAAACGGGCTTATCCTCCCGAACGCTGCGCTATTACGAGCAGGTTGGTCTGATTCAAAGCATACGGCCGGATCACGAAAAATACCGGTTTTACGCGCAGGATGCCGTGGAGCGTCTGCAGCAGATTATCGTGCTGCGCAAGCTACAGATCCCCATCAAGGATATTCTGCGCATCTATCAAAGCAAAGATATGGGTGTGATTGTCGAAGCGTTTGTCCGCCGTATGCAGGCAATTGAAGAGGAAGTGGTCGCGCTTTCCGAACTCAGGCGGATTATCAACGAATTTCTGCAAACCATGATCCGCAACGGAATCACGCAGATCTCCGCGTTGCCGTTCCTATACGAGGAAATGGACAGGCAGCTGAAAAATGCGGAAGCGAAAAATGAGCTGACGTACGAACGCCTGTCTGCGGTCAGCGAAAAACTGCAAAGAATTTCAGACGTTCGGATTGTGGAGCTGCCGCCAATGCGGGTGATCACCTCGCTGCTTGTGGGCGGCGCGTCCGATCCGGAAGGGTTTTGGGATTGGCTGAACGACCGGCAGATCGCGGCGGCCGCGCCCGGGCAGCACGCGCTCTTCGAATACCAGAACAGCGAGATGCAGACCGTTCTTATGCGGCGGTGGGACGAAGCCTTTGCGGGCAACTGTCCGTATACGCAGGCTGAGTTTTCCGGCGGTTTATTCGCCGTCACCGGCGTGTATCTGGATGACGATCTTGGCGCGGCCTTACGCGGTATGATCCGGTATTTCGACGATAATCCCTATTACGAGGCCGATTATCTGCATCATGGCACGCTCCGGCATGAGCCGCTGGTAGAAACGGTACTGTCGCCGGAT
This sequence comes from Bacillota bacterium, assembly GCA_023459675.1. Lineage (GTDB taxonomy): Bacteria > Bacillota > Clostridia > Christensenellales > Aristaeellaceae > CAXXOK01. The sequence goes on from JAEWTC010000127.1 coordinate 3,042, forward strand.
GCGCAGCGGGAAAAGGTCGATCTGTTTCTGCCTGTGAAAAACAGAGCGCCCAACGTCGGTCTTTTCGGCCGGATGGAACAGGCGGAACCCGTTTCGCCGCTCGAGATTGAGCGGGAAAACCCGGCGTTGTGGGTTCAAAACGTTGCAATGGATCAGTTCCGCCCGATTCTGGCCCCCCATTACCGCGTTACGGAGGCGGGGGAGGCGGAGTACATCGCCTATATTGACAAACGATTGCTGTCTACGGAAGTGTCGGTAAAAATTCCGTTTCGCGTCGATATCGAATTTAAGGTTGATACGGGAAACGATCTGTTCGCCTATGGAAGCGACGAAGGAAGCATCCGCTTTTATCATAATGGCAACATGTACGGCGTCAACATGGAGAACAACTCCGAAAGCGGGCTGTCCAAACAGGCGATCTATTTTCAGCAGCCGATTTTCAGGGAACCCGTCGTGTTCCCCGGTCTGGGGAAAATCAACGCGGGCGTTTACAACTCTTTAACGTGGATTGTCGGGGAGAAGCACTTCGCCGTACTCCTCAACGGCGAAACGAGATACTGCGGCGTAAACTTTCCCTATATGCAAATGGATCTCCGGCTGCAAAAGGCATATCCGGTTTTGATCGGCAGCAATGGCAGCGGTAAACGTTATTTCCGCAAAGTGTGCGTATCGCAGCTGAAACTCGGTATGAAAGCCAAAATCAAGGAAGGGGAGCTCGCGATGGTTACCAGACAAAGCAATAACAGGCTGCCCGTTATCCATCCGGTGGTTACGCTGCATTACGGTGAAAATTACTGGTTTAACGGCTGCGCGA
>JAEWTC010000128.1 GCA_023459675.1 Bacillota bacterium
GAAACGAGGTGCGCAGGTTGCTGAACCATCAAACGAAAACCGCCGTACAAATGAAAAGCGGCATTCCCTACCGCGCCATACCCTTTCGCAAGCGGCTGTGGATGCAGCGCCAGCTCATGCTGATGAGTGTCCCGATGCTGTTGTATATTCTGCTGTTTAACTATTTCCCGCTTTGGGGATGGATAACGGCATTCATGGATTATAATCCCGCCAAGCCGCTGTTGGAAAACGAGTGGGTGGGGATGAAGAACTTCATCTGGCTGTTTTCCAAGCCGGAGTTCATCCGCGCCATTCGCAACACCTTTGCCATGGCCGCGATCAACCTGGTGTTCGGCTTCGTGTTTCCCATTCTGTTGGCGCTGTTCCTAAACGAAATCCGCACACGGAACTTCAAGCGCACGGTACAGACCGTTACCTACCTTCCGCACTTCTTAAGCTGGGTAATCGTCGTGGGCATCGCGCAGACGATCCTCGCCAGCGATGGCGCGATCAACCGCCTCTTGCAGTCGCTGGGGCTGATCAACAAACCGATTTTCTTCCTGGGGGAAGGCAAATACTTCTGGTGGCTGGTCGGCGGCATCAACCTGTGGAAGGAATGCGGCTGGAACGCCATCATTTATCTTGCCGCCATGAGCGCCATCAGCCCGGAGCTTTACGAGGCCGCGGATATGGACGGCGCGGGCCGGTTTGACAAAATGTTCCACATCACGCTGCCGGGGATCAAGAGCACGTTCATCGTGCTTCTGGTCATGAACATCGGCTACCTGATGGAGGCGGGCTTCGAAATCCAGTATCTGATGGGCCAGAACGTCGTGATGGACTGGTCCCAGACGGTGGATATCTTTGCCCTCAAATATGGCATTACCAAGGGCCAGTACAGCCGCGCCATCGCCGCGGGTATCTTCAAAAGCCTTGTGTCCATCGCCCTGATGCTGAGCGCGAACTTCACCGCCAAGCGCTTGGGCGAAGACACACTGCTGTAAGGAGGCGGGAGCTATGATCAAAACGGAGGCGCGCAGGCAAAACTCCTACTTCCACAAACATTCCCCGTTTCCGTTTATCAACGGCTTGGTGATGGTTCTGATCGTGTTTATCACGATGTACCCCGTCATCAACACCATCGCGATCTCGTTTAACGACGGCACCGACGCCGTCCGCGGCGGGATCGGGCTGTGGCCGCGCCAGTTCAGCCTGAAAAGCTATGAAACCATCTTTGCGGATGAGATCATCTTCAACGCGTTTTTCATCACCGTGGCGCGCACCGCAATCCAGACGGTTTTGAACGTCCTCATCACCTCCATGCTCGCCTACGCGCTCAGTCGCAGGGAATACGTGCTGCGCAAGTTCATCACCACGCTTTTCGTGCTGACGATGTACGTAAACGCGGGCCTCATCCCCAACTATCTGCTCATCCAGCGTACGCTGGGGTTGAGCAAGAGCTTCTGGGTGTACATCATTCCCACGATGATGTCTTGCTTCAACATGATCATCACCCGCACGTTCATCCTCAACCTGCCAGACGCGCTGGTGGAAAGCGCGCGGATCGACGGCGCGGGCGACATCTACCTTTTTTGGAAGATCATCTTCCCGCTGTGCATGCCGGTGCTTGCCACGGTCGCCCTGTTCGTAGCGGTCGGCGCATGGAACAGCTGGTTTGACACGCATCTGTACAACGCCAGCAAGGTGCAGCTGCACACGCTGCAGTATCTGCTGAAGATGAAGCTCGCCACCACCGTCAACAACGCAAACTCCGCTTTGACGACGGTCGATGCGGCGGCCAGCACCACCAATACGACCCCCGTCACCATCCGCGCGGCCATCACCGTGGTATCCGCGGCGCCCATCGTGGTGATTTACCCCTTCCTGCAGCGCTACTTCGTGGTCGGGCTGCAGGTGGGCAGCGTCAAGGGCTGAGCTCTGCTTTGCGAATACAATCAAAAAATGTGATCCTTCGGATCACGTTTTTTTGTGCCGGTACAATTCCGGCGTCATGCCGTAACGCTGTTTGAAATGCCGCAGAAAACGCTTGTAATGCTCATATCCAACGGCTTTAGCAACGGCGGACACGGAAAGCTCCGTTCCGCGCAGCAGTTCGGCGCCGCGCGTGATGCGCTGCTGCGTAAGCCATTCCCGGAAACCCAGCCCCTGCTCCTCCTGAAACTTGCGCCCCAGATAGGTGGCGTTGTATTTCAGCGCGGCCGCGACGGCATTCAGCGATACGCGCTCGCTCTGGTGCTCCGCGGCGTAGCGTACCATCGCGTCGCTGACGCGCTCCTGCGCGGGGGCGAGCAGCCCGATGGCAAGCAGGCACAGCGTTTGAAACGCTTCGTCCTGCGCCGCCAGAAAGGTCTGCATGGCGGTTTCCTTGTCCTTGAAAAAACCTGCGCACGCGGAAACCAGCTGCCGGCGCGCCCGCTGCGCCGCGCTTGCGCCGCAGTCCGCGCAGAACTGCTCCAGCTCCACGCACAGGGCCGTGCATTCGTCGGGCTGCCGCAGGGCGATGGCACGCACAAGCGCATCCACGTGTTGGGTCAGGGCCGTGCGGCAAACCCTGTCCAGCTGGTCGGCCAGCTGCTTGCGCAGCCCCGCCAAATTCTCCGGCTGCGCGGGCGGCCCGGCAACGGTCAGCTGCCGCTTGCACTCGTGAAGCAGGGCGATCGAATTCGTATAATCCGGGGCGTCGTCGAAGGGGGATCGCTGCAGCACCAGGTATTCCTTATCCTCCACGATGTGCACCGTCGCCATTCCCGGCTTGAACTGGGCAAGCAGCGCCTGCACGATGGCGTAGGGCAGCGGGGCGCCCCAGGTGGAAAGCCCCCAAAGCATGCCGCCGGGCAGCGCCGCGCCCGGCGCGCCGCCGTCGCTCAGCAGCGCGGCGATGGCATGGTGGGCGGCTTTGCTGCGCTGGCTTGCGTTCGCGTCCTTTTCCAGCAGCTTGCGGCGCACGTGGGCAAGCACCACGGCCGCCTCGGCGGGTTCCACGGGCTTGAGCAGATATCCGGCCACGCCGATCTGCAATGCGTTTTGCGCGTAATGAAAGTCGCTGTACCCGCTTACGATCACGCACTCGCCGTCAAAGCCCGCGTCCCGCGCCGCGCCGAGCAGCTCCAGCCCGTTCATGCCGGGCATGCGGATGTCCGTCACTAAAAGCTCGGGCTTCCACACCGGCAGCAGCTTCAGCGCTTCGTCCGCGCTTTTGCACTCGGCGCAGACGGTGAAGCCTTCCGCCTGCCAGTTGATCAACAGCTTCAGGCCTTCCAGCGCCAGGGGTTCGTCGTCCACAAGCATGACGCGTAGCATCGGCTCACCCCTCTTTTGGCGCGGGAATGCGGATGACGGCAATCATGCCGCGCTCCTCGGCGATTTTCAGTTCCAGCCCCGCGGTGTTGCCGTAGTGCAGCAGCAGCCGCCGGTAAATATTCTGCAGGCCGACGCTCGTGGGCATGTCCTCGGGGCTTTTGATCTGCCGGAGCAGCTCCTCAAGGCGCGAGGGCTTCAAGCCCACGCCGTTGTCGCTGACCTCCACCACCAGCGCGCCGTCCTCCTCCACGCGGGCGGATACGCGGATCACGCCCTGCTCGCTCATGTTCTGCACGCCGTGCTTGCAGGCGTTTTCCACAAGCCCCTGCACGCTCATCACCGGCACGGTGCGGGCCTGCGCCTCCGGCGTTACGTTCACCTCATATTTCAGCTTGCTGTGAAAGCGGAACTGCTCGATGGTCAGCACCATGCGCACAAACTCCAGCTCCTCGCTGAGCGGCACCACGTCGTGCTTGGTGTCCACCATGCGCCTCAGCAGCTTGCACAGCGCGCGCAGCACCGTAGCCTCCTCCTGATGGCCGTCGCGCACGCTTAGCACCAGCAATGCGTTCAGCGTGTTGAACAGGAAATGCGGATCCACCTGCGCCTGCAGGTACTTAAGCTCCGCGCGTACGGTTTCCAGTTCCATGTTTTTCTGCCGGAGCTGGAGTACGTACAGGTCGTCGATCAGCTGCCGCAGGCGCGCGCCCATGTCGTTGAAATGGGCGGTCAGCTCGCCGATCTCGTCCCGCCCCGAATCCCGGGAGATGGGGGAGAAATGCTCGGCGGTCATGCTATCCATATGCCGCAGCAGGCGCTGGCTGCGCCGCGCGATGGAGCGGGAGAAAACCAGCGCGATGACCGCCGCGAACACCGAGCATACCACGCCCAGCAGCAGGCCGATCCAAACCGCGCGCCGGATGCTCTGGTTCATGTGCTCCACGTTGATGTTGGCCAGCAGCTTCCATCCCTGCATGGCGGTACGGTCGCCAAACGACAGATACAGGTCCGTTTTCTCCGGAGGGCGGATGCTGCGGTTGGTAATGAAGCTGTCCTGCAGGCTGCCCGGGTAGCACACGGCCGTGCCGTCCGGCGCGACCAGATAGATGGACAGATACGAAAGCTCATCCATGATCATCGAGTAGATGGGCTCCATGTTCAGGTCGATGCGCAGGATCTGGGTAAAAGGCGAGCCCTCGTGCAGCAGGCGGGTCATGCACAATTGCAGAATGCTGGTCTGGCCCACCTGCTGGCGGAGGTACACCTTGAGCCGCGCGTCGGTGGAAAGATCGGTGGGGTACCACTCCTCCTCCTTCACCTTGGGCGTTATGTAGATGTTATACCCGCCGTTGAACATGGTGAAGTTATCGCTGTACAGCGAGATCGTGGTCACCTGCTGGTCGTAGGCCAGCTGATAGCGGTTGATGATCTGCCTGAGCCCCACATAATAGGTGGTGTAGTACTCCGTCGGGCTATCGTAGATGCGTTCCATAATGGTTTGCAGCTGGCTGTCCGACGATATGGCGTTGGACAGCGAAACAACCCCGGAAAACCGCGTGTTCAGGGTTGAGTACACCCGGTTGAGCGATTGCTCCGCGTTGTGCTGTTCCCGGATGCGGATCTCGGTGGTCACGTTGGTCAGCACGTAGATGAGCAGCACGCAGATGGGCAGCAGCACGCCCAGGATGTACAGCAGGATGAACTTGGAACGGATCGGCAGATCATTGATGCGTCGCATGGGCGTTCTCCTTTATGGCGGTGGCGTTGCGGTAGGCGACGGGGCTCATCCCCATGCGGCTGCGAAACAGGTGGGAGAAGTAATCCACGTCGCGAAACCCCACGGTAACGGCAATCTCTCCGATAGGGCTCACGGTTTGCCGCAGCAAGAGGCAGGCGTGGTCGATGCGGGTGATCAATAGCAGCCGGTGGAACGTGGTTCCCATGTGCTTTCGCACCAGCTGCCCCAGATACGCGGGGTTCATGTGCAAATCGCCCGCGATCCGGTTTAGGTTCAGCGCTTCGGCGTACCGCGTGCGGATCGCGGCAACCGTTTCCTGTACGGGCAAGGGCAGCGCGTTTTCGGCTTCCTTGGTCATCGCGCGGCGGATTAAGCGCAGCTGATCGCAAAACGCGCGCAGCCATTGCGCCGTCTCGGCGGTGTCCTGCTGCCACAGCGGGTGGCTGAGCGAACCCCGCAGGTCGCTGGTTTCAACCGGGAGCATGGCGTCCAGCGTCGCGGCCATGCAGCGCAGGGAAAACAGGCCGGGCCTGGCCTCCGCGGCCGCCTTGAACAGCGCCGCGATCGCGGCTTCCAGCGCGTCCGCGTTTTCCAAAAGAAGCGCGTTGCGCAGGGCGGGCAGGCGTGCGGCGTCCAGCCAGGCGGCGGTTTGCGCGTCGAAGGGGCGGTAAACCCGCAGGGCGCCCAAAGACTCGTAAAAAACGCCTTGCGCGTCCAGCGCTTCCTGCAGGCTTTTGGAAAAGCCCTGTATTCCGGTATAAACGCTGCCGGCGCTTAGCGTATAGGCTTCGGGGTGCACCAGCAGCGCCGTCAGGCGCTCCAGCGCCGCGTTATCCCTTTCAATCTGCTGGAAAAACAGGCCGTATTCCTTGGGGGAAAGCTCAAAAAGCACGGCGTCGCTGGACGCGAGCACAAGCCTTGCGTGCTCGGGTATCGCGCCGCGCCGGTGCGTAATCACCGCGCAGTAGCAAGGCTCGTCCGCCTGCAGCTTTAAAAGGATACCGGCCCGCAGCGTCGCTTCGGCGCTGTCGTCGCCGCAGGCGATGCGGCTGAACACCTCGTCGGTCAGCACGGAAATCATCCTGCCCTTTTGCGCTGCGGCCTGCCGTATGTCCAGCTCCTCCTTCACCCGCAGCAGCGTGCCTTCCACTTCCTCGGGATCGATGGGCTTGAGCAGGTACCCAAACGCATGGGAGCGGATGGCGGACTGTGCATAGCTGAAATCGCGGTACCCGCTGAAGAAAAGTATCAGCACGTCGGGGTGGTAGCGGTTGACGATGGCGGCCAGATCGGTACCCAGAATGCCGGGCATCCGCACGTCGGTAATCAGCAGGTGCGGCTGCAAAGTATCCACCAGGTGCAGCGCTTCCTGCGCGTTCGCAGCCTCACCGCTTAATGTAAACCCGCAGCGCTGCCAGTCGATCATCAAACGCATCCCTTCCAGCATGAAGGGTTCGTCGTCCACGATTACCGCGCGATACAATCTATCACCGCCTGTGTTGTTGTGGGGAAACAGCGATCATGGGCATCTTTGTCGCGCTATTATACAACAGGTAAGCGGGCCATGGCAACCGACGGCTGGAAGAACGGCTCCGTGGATCACCTTACGGAAATCCCCGTTGTCAATCCCCGTTGCGGCGCACCGGCAAACGCCGGCGGGGGGAAGCCGTCCGCGCAAAGCGCGCCGGGCGGCGCCCATGGGGCGGCGCGGCCATCAAAACGCCGAAAACGCTTGTGTTTCGGCGGATACTGTGTTATACTCACTCTGTTTGACGCAATCCAGAATGATTGACAGATAGAGCATTTCAGAAAGAAGGGTTTATCGAAAGAGTGGATATTGCTTCCTTTGCCGCATGGCGGAAAAGCCGGGAGACCCGAGCGTTTGTTCGGTCTTTGGCTTTACCGGCACCGCGCGGCGAATGGGGCAATAGCAAACCGCTCTTTTTGATTGCTTTTTGAAGGTGGAAACGGTGAAAAACAGCCAAGATAGCGGCAAGCTTCCCGACGTACAGGCGATCGCCGCGCGAACGGCGGAACAGCTCGGTTTTGAACTGGTGGAGGTCACGCTCCAGAAGGAACCCGACGGGCTGGCGCTGTGCGTGTATATCGACCGGGAGGGCGGGATCACGCTGGATGACTGCGAACGCTTTCACAAGGCCATACAGCCGCTGCTGGACGCCGTGACGTACGACTATCTGGAGGTTTCCAGCCCCGGCGCGGATCGCCCCATCAAAACGCAGCGCGACGTGGAGAAGCACCACGGCGACCGCGTGGAAGTTCGGCTGTTCGCCAAGCTCGACGGCGCGAAGCTGTACACGGGTAGCCTGGACGCAATGACGGACGAGGACGTGGCGATCATCACGGCAGACGGACGCAGGCTCGTTTTTCCGCGCAAGGCGGTCGCCCTGGTCAAGCCCGTCGTTGAAATGACCGAAGATGAAGAATAGATTGGAATAGGAGTTATCAGTATGGCAGTCAAGAAGACGCAGATGGAAAATCGCGAAAGAGAAATCATAAGCGCCGTGCATATGCTCGCCTCGGAGAAAGATATCAGCGAGGAGCTTTTATTCAGCGCGATCGAAGAAGCGCTGAAGGCTGCTTTCAAACGCAACGTAGCCCGTTTTGAAGCCCCGCCGGCCAACCTTTCGGTAACGCTGGACCGCCGCACCGGCGTGGCGCAGGTATTTGCCCGCAAGCTCATCACCGACGAGGTGGAAGAACCCTCCGTGCAGATTTCGCTGGAAGACGCCCGCAAGATCCGCCCGGATTATGAGGTGGGCGATATCGCGGAGATTGACGTCACCCCCACGGGCTTTTTGCGCACCGCCGCGCAGACCGCCAAGCAGGTCATCATTCAACGCATCCGCGAGGCCGAGCAGGGCAAGATTTACGACGAGTATTCCGAGAAGGAAAACGAAATCCTCACCGCTATCGTGCAGCGCGTGGAAACCAACGCCGTGTACGTGGAACTTGGGCGCACCGAGGGTATTTTGGAGCGCAGCGAGTGGATTCCCGGCGAGGAATACCATTCCGACGATCATCTAAAGGTCTATGTGCTGGAAGTGAACCGTTCGGGCCGCGAAATGATCCGCGGGCCGCAGGTGCGCGTCAGCCGCGTGCACCCGGGTCTGGTCAAGCGCCTGTTCGAGCTGGAAGTACCGGAAATCGCCGCGGGCGTCGTGCAGGTGAAATCCATCGCGCGCGAAGCGGGCAGCCGCACCAAGATGGCCGTTTACTCCACCGACGCCGTGATCGATCCCGTCGGCGCGTGCGTAGGCCCGCGCGGCAACCGCGTGGATAAGGTGGTCGCGGAACTCAAAAACGAAAAGATCGACATCATCAAGTGGTCTCCCGACCCGGCGGAGTTCATTGCCAACGCCCTGAACCCCGCGCATGTGCTGAGCGTGTTTGTGGCCGAAGACGATAAAGCCTGCCGCGTTGTGGTTCCCGACAACCAGCTGAGCCTGGCGATCGGCAAGGAGGGGCAGAACGCCCGCCTGGCCGCGAAGCTCACGGGCTGGCGCATCGACATCAAGAGCCAGTCCCAGGCGGTGGAGATGTTTGCGATGCCCCAGGAGCTCTACGAGGAACCCCTGGGCTTCCAGGAGTTCATCGAAGAACCCGGCGAAGCGTTTGATCCCGCGGCCGGTATCCCCGAGCTGAGCGAGATTGATCTGGAAACCGGCGACGAGGACGACACCCTGTAAGCAAGGAGCACACGGATGCCGCAGAAACCAAGGAAAGTTCCCATGCGCATGTGCGTTGGCTGCCGCGAGATGAAGCCCAAGAAGGAGCTTCTGCGCGTGGTGCGTTCGCCCGAAGGCGAGGTAGCGCTCGATCCAACCGGCAAAAAAGCCGGCCGGGGCGCATACGTATGCTTCGATGCGGCTTGCCTGCGCCGCGCGCTCAAGCAAAAGCAGCTCGACCGCGCGCTGGAAACGCAGCTTGGGGAAAGCGCCGTGCTTGCACTCACCCAAACCATGGACCGGCTTTTACACAAGGAGGACGCGACTTGACCCAGCGGGATGCCATCAAGATCAGGGGTTTTCTGGGGCTTTGCCAGCGGGCGGGGCAGGTGATTCTCGGCCAGGATGCGTGCGTGGACGCCGTACGCAGGCGGGCTGCCGCGCTGGTTCTGCTGGATGAAGGCAGTACGGACGTGTCCAAAAAGCGATTTCGAAACGCCTGCGGCAGCCACAGCGTTCCGCTTTGCGAGGTGCCCGCGGGGCTCATCGCCGGGGCGCTTGGCAAAGAAGGCAGGATGGCGGCCGCCGTGCGGCCGGGAACCATGGCGCAAAAGCTTCTGGAGCTGGCGGATGCCGGCCTTGCGGCCGGAACGTGCAGCAACAACTTTAACGAAAACGACAGTGCAGATATTGCGGGGGTGCAGGCGGAACTATGACCAAAACCAATCTGAAAGATGCCACCAAGGATCTTCTCCAGAGTTCGGAAACTGTAATGGAGAGCGTTGCGGACGTCCGTAAAGGCGCGGATATCCTGATGCACATGCTGCGGAAACTGGAAACCCAGTATGTACGCGAGGATGAGGTTCGCAGGGAAGAAGCGATGCTCGCCGAACAGGAACGCCTGGCGCAGACGCATACCAAGGCGTATACGATGCCGGATTCCGAAGAGGAAGCCGCCGCGGCGCAGCCTGCGGAGAAGAAGCATCCCGAGAAGACGCCCGAGGTGAAAGCGGAGGTTCAGGCCGAGGTGAAAGCCGAAGTCAAGGCCGAAGTGAAAGCCGAGGTCAAGGCCGAGGTGAAAACCGAGGCGAAAGCGGAGCCGAAGGCGGAAGAGCCTGCGCAGGCCGCCGCTCCCGCCCCCGTGGTTTCCCAGCCGGCCGCCGCGGCTCCCGCGCCGGAAAAACCGGCGGCGGAGCTTCCCAAACCGCCGGTTCGCAAGCCGATGGCCGAAACGGCCGCCGCTCCCCAGCAGCCCGCGCCGCGGCCTGCCGCGCCCATGGGCGCAGCGCCGCAGCGGCCTTTCGCCCGCCCGGCAGCGCCGCAGGGTCCCTATGGCCGCCCTGCCAACCCGCAAGGCCCGTAC
>JAEWTC010000129.1 GCA_023459675.1 Bacillota bacterium
TCCGGCCCCAGGCAGCATCCGGAAGCCCGGGAGCGCGAACGCGCGTATTACGATACCATGACCAGGTTCGGCTTGCCGGTCAATGAACGCAAGGTGGTCTACGGCGATTTGTCCGGCTTTGTGGAAGAGCCGGTGGGGCGGCTTCTGGACGAGTTCCCGGATCTCGAGGCGATCGCGTTCGCCAACGACGATATGGCGAAATCGGGCTACAAGGTTTGCGCAAGCCGCGGCCTGCGCGTCGGGATTGATATCGCGATCACCGGGTTCGACGATTTTACCACGGGGCAAACCATGATGCCGCCGCTCACCACCATATCGCAGGACGCTTACCACACCGGCGAACAGGCCGTTATCCAGGCGCTGAAGCTCGCGTCCGGCGAGCCGGCGCATTCCGTGAAGCTGAAAACGAATCTGGTGCTGCGCAACTCCTGCGGCTGCCATTGCAGCGGCTCGGCGTGCGAGCTGAAGGCGCAGGGGCAAAGCGCGGACGCCTACATGGATATGGTCATGCGCACCATGCGCGAGGAGCTTGGCCGCGCCGTTTCCAAACCGGGGCAAACGTACGGCGAGGCCGCGATGGGAAGGCTGATGGATTATATCCGGACGCTGGCCTGCGCGGACGCGGGCGCGCCGCTCAACGAGCGCGCCATGGACGACTGGCTTACGGGCTTCGCGGCGGAGCTGAACACCGCCAGCGGCCTGGTGGCCGGGCTTTTGCACGGATACCTGATGCGCATGACGGGGGATATGGCGCAGCCGCAGCTCACGCGGTTTTATCGGATCATCCTCTATATTCAGGGGTTTCTCTTCCAATATGAAACGCGGGAAACCGCAAGGCGCATGGAAACCTTCCGTACGCAAGCCTGGTTTGTGCCGGAATTCATCCGCGATCTGGTCGTGATCGTGGATGAGGATGAACGCGTTTACCTAAACGTCGTCAACAAGCTGCGCGGAATCGGGCTGCAAAACCTGTATATCTGCCTCTTGCCCGAACCGCAGATCCGCCGGGAGGCGAACCAGCCCACCGATGCGGACAGGCTGTATCTGGCGGCCTGCGTGACCGATAACGAAGCGTATGCCTATCCGGTCACCCGCATGCCGGTGATCGATCCGAGCCATCCCCTGCGGCGGATGAAGGGCATCAAGAGCACGGCCCATATGATCAGCTTCAGTATTTTCTCCGGCGACCTGCAGTTTGGCGTATGCCTGTGCGAAACCAACCGTGAAACCAACCCGTTGATGCACATCATCGGGCTGCAGCTGGGCATTCTTTTGAACTTTCTGGACCTCAAACGCAGGGAGCGGATGGTGGCCCGGGAGATTGAGCACGTGCAGAAACGCAACGAGGAACTCAACTACCTGTCCGTTTACGACGCGCTGTGCAACGTTTACAACCGCCGCGGCTTTATTGAACAGGCGCTGCGGCTGAACCGCCGGAACCTGGGCATGCGCGCGTTTCTGGTGTTTGCGGATCTGGATAACCTTAAAAAGATCAACGATAACTACGGCCACGCGGCGGGGGACGAAGCCCTGCGGGCGGTGAGCGAGATTTTCAAGAACATCATCCGCAGCGGCGATCTGATCGCGCGCATCGGCGGGGATGAGTTTGTCGGCATGTTCATCGCGGACCGCACCAACTTCCGGGAAGATTTCGAGGCGCGCATGAAGCTGGCGATCGGGGAGTACAACCGCCGCTCCGACAAGCCGTATTACGTGGAAGTATCCGTGGGCATTACGGATTTTTCCTGCGCGCAGGAGCTGGAAATCGGCCCGATTATCGACAAAGCCGATCAGTTCCTCTACCAGGCAAAAAAGAATAAACGCCCGGGAATCCTGAAATAAAAACGTCGTAGCTTTCCGCCGTATCCGGTATAGGGATACGGCGTTTTTTGATGCGCAAAAAAGGCCTGCGGCCCGGTCAACCCGGTACGCTCGTCCCTCTGTTTCCGCCCTTTTTTCCTTCCCTTATCCCCGGATGTATGGTATACCTATATCAGGCATGTAAAACCAAAGGAGGCATCGTATGTTCAGCCCAAACAGCCCGTTTTTGTATACGATCACGGCGGTTGTGGTCGCGTTTATCGCCGGGCAGTCCGTATTCTTTCTGATACGGGCGTGGAGGCGCGCCAAGGTGATCGGCATCTCCGCGGCCACGCTGCGCAAAACCGTCATTTCCAGCGCGGTGTACACCGTTGCGCCCGCGGTTGCCATATTGCTGGGCGTCATCGCCCTTTCCAAATCCCTCGGCCTTCCGCTGCCCTGGCTGCGCTTGTCCGTCATCGGCGCGATCACCTACGAAACGGCCGCCGCCGCGTCCGCCACCAACGCGCTCGGGCTTACGCTGGGCAGCCTGATTGTCGATCCGACGGCGTTTGTTACCGTGGCCTGGGTGATGACCATCGGGATTATGCTCAGCCTCGTACTGGTCGTTTTCTTCACCCGGCGGATTGAGAAGGGCATCATCAAAATCCGCGCCCGGGACGAGAAATGGAGCGGCATCCTCACCGACAGCTTGTTTCTTGGGATGATCTCCGCGTTTCTGGGGCTGGTGTTTGCGGGCGTCGGCAAGGGTCTTATGGGGTGGATTCCCGTGTTCGTCATGCTTGCGGCCATGGTGCTGATGGCGGTTTGCGGCCTGCTGATGAAGCTGCTGCATTGGAAATGGCTGTCGGACTACGCGCTGCCCATTTCCATGCTCGGCAGCATGGCGCTGTCCATTCCGATCACCCATCTTGTCCGTGCGCTTGCACAGTGAAGGAGGCAACACGATGGATTATCGCGAAAACACACACCGCATCGGCCGCTTCTGGGTCATCACGGTCATCGTGCTGCTGACCCTGGTTCCGGTGGCCATCGGGCTGTATTATCATGTGCTGCCGGATATGGGCGGCCTCTGGCGCGGGCTTTTGGGCGTCGTCCCGATTTTCTGGACGGTCGGAGCCATTGAGGTATTCACCTACACGCCGATGCTGGGGGCGGGCGGAACCTACCTTGCGTTCATCACCGGCAACCTGACCAACCTGAAGGTACCCTGCGTGCTCAACGCCCTGCAGGCGGCCGATGTGAAACAGGGTACCGAGGAGGCGGAGATCATTTCCACCATCGCGGTGGCCGTGTCCTCGTTCGTCACGATGGCGGTGATCGCGCTGGGCGTGCTGCTGCTTTCCCGCGTGCAGCCGCTGCTCGAATCCGAAACCCTGCAGCCCGCGTTTGATAACATTCTCCCCGCGCTGTTCGGCGGGCTTGGCGTGGTGTTTATCTCCAAGAACTGGAAGATCGCCGCCGCTCCGCTCGTGTTCATGGTAACGCTTTTCGTGCTGATGCCCTCGCTCGCAAGCTCCGTGGGGATGCTGGTGCCGGCGGGCGCGCTGATTGCGATCGGCGTTTCGCGCGTGCTGTACCGCAGAAACTTACTGTAAGGAGAAAACGATGCTTTACATTTTGCTGCTCTTGGCGGCGTTCGTGCTGATTCTTGTCGCGCGTGCGCTGTTGTTCGTACCCCGGAAACAGGAAGCCGTGCCCGCCGCGGATGCGGCGGTGAACGAATCGCGCGCCGTGGACAATTTTCAGGCGATGATCCGCTGCCGCACGATCTCCTACGACGACCGATCCCTGCAGGACGAGCGGGAGTTTGAAAAATTCCGCGCGCTGTTGGACGAGCGCTATCCGTTGATTGCCAAAACCTGCGAGAAGCACCGGATCGGCCCCGCGGGCGTGGTGTATCACTGGAAGGGAGAAGGTTCCGCCGATCCCTGGGTGCTGATGTCGCATTACGACGTGGTTCCCGTGGAGGAAAGCATGTGGTCGGTGGAGCCCTTCGGCGCGCAGCTGCGCGACGGCGCCATATGGGGGCGCGGCACGGTGGATACCAAATCCACGCTGCTGGGCGTGATGGAAGCCGCCGAAACGCTGCTTAAGCAGGGCTTCCGGCCGCGCGGCGATATTTACATGGCCTTCGGCGGAGACGAGGAACTCAGCGGCGCGTCCGCGCAGGAAATCGTCAAATGGTTTGAAAAGCAAAATCTGCATCCCATCGTGATCGACGAGGGCGGCGCGATCGTAGAAGGCATCTTCCCGGGCGTTTCGGCGCCGGCCGCGGTCGTCGGCACGGGGGAGAAGGGGATTACCAACATTTCCTTTACCATCGAAGGGAAAGGAGGGCATGCGTCCACGCCGCCGCCGCATACGCCCGCGGGCGTGATGGCGATGGCAATCGCCGCCGTTGAGAGCAAACCCTTCCAGCCCGTCATGGTGCCGCCGGTTGCCGAGATGTTCGATACCCTGGGCCGCCACGCCTCGTTTGGCATGAAGCTGATCTTTGTCAACCTCTGGTGTTTCAAACCGCTTTTATACGCCCTGGCTGCGGTGAAGGGCGGAGAGCTGAACGCGATGATCCGTACGACGTGCGCCTTCACCAAAATGGAAGGCAGCGCGGCCTGGAACGTGATCCCGCCCAAGGTTACGGCAGGCGCCAACCTGCGGCTGCTGAACCAGACGCCCGCGCAGGCGGTGCGCGAGCTGGAGAAAAAGATCAAAAACCCGCAAGTCAAAGTCGAAATCGCGCTGGGCACAACCCCGTCGCCGTACTCGCGCACCCAGGGGCAGGGGTGGGAAGCGCTTGGGCAATCCATCCGGCAAACGTGGCCCGGCGTGATCGTATCCCCCTATTTGATGATGGCCGCGTCGGACTCCCGCCACTACGCGAATATTTCCGACCGGGTCTATCGCTTCTCGCCGATGGAGATGCCCGCGGAAATCCGCCGTACGATACACGGTCACGACGAACGAATCCCGGTGAAAACGCTGGTGAAAACCGTCGAATTTTACGTCCGTCTTATTCAAAAAATCTAGCAGACAGGCGTAAAACCGGTAATTCGCAAACCCAAACGGGGCTTAATAATTCAGATATATATGTTACAATAATGTAACACTTTCTTAAAGAAAATACGACGGATCGGCGCCGATCCAAGGCGGGTAAAGGAATGAGGCCCTTCACAATTAATATTTTTTTTAACAAAAGTGTTGCAATTTCGAAAAGTATGCTCTATAATGAAGTCCAGTGAGTTGTTAACAGAGTTGAGAACCACAAGGAGATTAGCTTATGGAAGAGTCTCACGCCAAGATCGACAATCTGAAAGACCGTTACCGAGAGCTGTTGTCCAACCTTACGGGCGTATTCGCGGCCAACGTGGATATCGCGGAGGACGGCAGTATCCGGGAAATTCATATTTTGGGCAGCCAGAGCCGCAACCCAAAGCAGATCGCACGCGACGTGCAATCCGCCTTGGCAAGCGCGTTTGACGTGCGGATCGATCACCGGATCATCAGCATTGCCCAAATCCCTTCCGATCCGATCTTCAAGCAGGATCACGAGGAGTATACCCCCGCCAAGGAGGTTGCTTCGCGGTTTCTGGTCAGCGGCGTATGGCAGTCGGTGCAGAACCGGCTTTACTCCATCAAGGTAGCCCTGCGGTTTGACGATCAGGAGTATGAGGGAACGGCCTCCTGCGGCAACACTTCGGCACAGCGGATGCGCGCCGCTTCCATGGCGACGCTTGAAGCTGTGCATAGTTATTTTGGAACTCGCAACATCTTTATTCTTCTCTCCGTGGAGCAGATGCAGATTGCCGGCACCCGCGTAGCGCTGACCGCTATCGAGTGCTCCGGACCGGATTCATCCTCCATGCTGGTGGGAAGTGCCGTATACAATTACGATGAAACGCACACGGTGATCCGTGCGACCCTGTCCGCCATAAACAGGAAGTTGACCTTTATGGCCCCCGAATCCGGTTGAAAACAGGTCTGTTCATGCCTGATAGCATAGCGAAGCGGAAATAGCCTGGCCTAATAGTGAATGGCCGGAGCCTTGTAAAAGGAGGCTATATCCGTGAAAAAGATCGTCATGGCCGTTAGCGCTTTGGTAGCCCTGGTCCTCTCTTGTGGCGCTTACATCACTTGGATCTGATAATCCAAGACCCTGTTTCCTAGAGCACGGCCTCATAGGTAAACAAAACCGGGTATGACAGATCTGTTTTCATTCTCTCTCGACTTAGACAAGAGGTGATTGCGATGTCCAAAGGAGCGAAAGTGTATTTAGGCTTAATCACACTTTGTGGTTTTGCTCTTTTGGGGTACGCTGGCTATCAGTATTTCCTAACCGTTGATCCGACCAACCTGTGGCTGGAAATCCAGCAGATGGTTTGCCTGATCATCCTGTGTTTTTGCTGCTGCTCTTTGCCGATCGTGATCGCACCCAAAATGCAGGCGCTGGATATTTCCGTAATCGCCATCCTCGCGGCTGTCATCGTGAAGGGCCCGTTCGCCGCGATGCTGATTTACTTCATCAGCTCGCTGTTTGTGGTCAAGAAGCTCAACAACACCTACCAGCACGTGCTCAATACGCCGTTCATCAAAACCGCGTTCAACACCGCCAACCTGATGATCGCCATCTATGTGCCGGGCTTCCTGTTCTTCGGGAAAACCGGTTTCCACGGCGAAATGCTTCCCAACGTTGTGTTTCCCGCGGCGCTCTTCACCATCCTGACCTTCCTTCTCAACAGCATCGTCATCATGATTTTCTTCATCATCAACGGCAAGATGAAGATCAGCGACGCTTCCCAGACGATCAAGAGCATCCTGCCCAACGTCCTGTTCGCCATGCCGCTGGGCGTGCTGATGGCCTGGCTGTTCAACATGGAAGGCGGCCACTGGATCGCGATGATCATGCTGTTCCCGCTGCTGCTGGCGCGCTACGCCTGGTCTTTGTACATCGAAAGCCAAGTCCAGCACATGCGGTTGATCGAAGCGTTCGTATCCTCCATGGAAGCAAAGGACCATTATACCGAGGGCCACTCGCGCCGGGTCAGCGCGCTTGCGGTGCAGATTGCGCGCCAGCTTCGCTTCTCCAACGCGAAAATCAAGCAGATTGAAATTGCCGCGCTGCTGCACGATATCGGCAAGATCGGCATCGAGGAAACCATCCTCCAAAAGCCCAACCGGCTGAACCTGGAAGAGCAGAAGCGCATTCAGGAGCATCCCCTCATCGGCGTGGAAACCGTCAAGCGCGTCGGCATCTCCGAGGAGATCACCGAAATGATCCGCCACCATCACGAGCGTTACGAGGGCGGCGGGTATCCCGATGGGCTGGATCACACCAAGGTATCCTTCGAAGCGTATATTCTGGGCGTTGCGGACGCTTTCGACGCCATGACGAGCGACAGGCCGTACCGTACGGCGATGTCCACGCACGTCGCGATGACGATTTTGGAGAAAGAAAGCGGCAAGCAGTTCCACCCCGAGGTCGTCCGCGCGATGAAAGATTATATGTACGCGCAGGAAACGCCCAGGGTCGCCCATAGTCAAGAGACAACGGCATGATCGTCGCGGTGTTTATCCTGCTGGCGATCCCGGTAGGGTACCTGCTGGGCGGCAGGCTGCGCAATATCAAGAATTACACAACCCGGTTTCTGGGATTGCCGATTGCAGCGTTCTTGCTGGAATCGGCAGCTCCGTTTCTGCGTCATCTGCTGTCCGCTCCGGTCGGCCAATGGCACTGGATGCTGGTCACGGCGGAATATCTGCTGCTGTTCGCGTTTTGCGTACTGAACCGGAAATCCTGGCCGGTTTGGATTCTCTTCGCCGCCTGCGTTCTCAACTTCTTCGTGATCGCGCTGTACGGCTTCCAAATGCCGGTCGCGCCTTTCGCGCGGGATATTCCGCAGATGGCGGCGACGATTGCCCGCATCGATTCGGGCGAGCTGTTCCGCTATACCGTAGCCAGCGCGGCAGACCCGTTCTGGTTTCTGGGAGACGTGATCGTGGTGCCGCTCAAGCGTTTCGGCGGTTTGGCCAGCGTGGGGGATATCCTGCTGGGGCTGGGCAGCGCCGCCCTGTTTTGCACCTGGATGCTGACCCCAAAACCAGCCGAACCCGCAAACCGCAAGCCCGGGGCAGAACAAAAAACGCCGTGACGCCGTATCTTAAGCGCGCCAAACGCTGTGTTGGTACAAAAAACTGTATTTGTTACAAGCTTGCGCCGCCATGCCGCAGGCTTGTATGGTATACTGGGCAGGAAAGGTCAAAGTAAGGGCAAGGCGGCCTTTTCTTCGCGGATGGGAGTAATATCTTACAAGGCGGGAGCTTAAGCGGATGTTTGGGTATATCACGGCGGATTATCAGGCGCTGACGGAGCAGGAACGGGAGCAATACCGGCAATATTACTGCGGGCTTTGCCGCGCGCTGGAGCACCGGCACGGCAACATCAGCCGTATGGCGCTCAATAACGACATGACCTTCCTGGCCATTCTGCTGAGCTCGCTTTACGAACCCGCAGAGGAAACGGCAGCGGGGCGGTGCCTTACGCATCCGCTCAAGCGCCGCGCCTACCTCAGCGGCAGCGCTTGCGATTACTGCGCCGATATGACCATCCTCCTTTCGTATCTCAAAAGCTTGGACGACCGGCTGGACGACGGGGGGCTTCACGGCCGGGCCGGCGCCGCGGCGCTTCGGAAGCCGTACTTGAAGGTGAAGGCCCTCTACCCGGAGAAAACGGCGCGCATCGAAGGCGTCGTCAAGGAAATCAACGCCATCGAGGCAAGCGGCTGCGAGGATATCGACGTTCCCATCAATCTGTCGGCGCAGCTACTGGGCGAGGTGTTCGCCTTCCGGCAGGACGCCTTTACAGACGATCTGCGGGCGATGGGCGAGGCGATGGGCCGGTTTATCTATCTGATGGACGCTTATGACGATCTGGCTTCCGATCTGCGCAAGGGCCGGTATAACGCGCTGCGCACCTACCGGGACAAAGCGGATTTTGAAGCCTTCTGCGAGGAAAGCCTCACGGTGATGATCGGCGAGTGTACGGCGGTGTTTGAAACGCTGCCGCTGGAACGCCATCTTTCCATTCTGCGCAACGTGCTGTACTCCGGCGTATGGATGCGGTACCGGCAGAAAACCGCACATCGGCGCGCCAAGAACAAAGGCAAGGAGACAGACCATGAACAGAAGTCCGTATGAGGTGCTGGGCGTTCCCGTAAGTGCGACCGACGATGAAATCAAGGCGGCGTACCGCAAGCTTGCCAAGCAGTACCACCCTGATCTCAACGGGGGCAGCGCGGCCGCCGAAACGAAGATGAAGGAGATCAACGAGGCGTACACCCTGTTGATCAAGCATAAGGGCGAAGCCCAGGCGTACGGGGACGCGTACGGCCAATCGGCCCCGTACGGCGGGTACGGCGGCCAGCAATACACCTATCGTAGCGCGGGCAGCGCCAATACGTTTGATTTCAACGAGTTTTTCCGCCGCGCACAGCAGCAGCAGGCGCAAAGCAGGCAATATACCTCGTACTCCGCCGCGTATACCGAAATGGATCCGGAGCTGAAACGCGCGGAGGATGCGTATCTCGACCGCAATTTTGCCCGTGCCCGGCAGGTGCTGCAGGAAATCCAAAACCATACGGCCGCCTGGTATTACTGGAGCGCCGCGGTGGACGCCGCGCTTGGCAACCGCGTATCGGCGCTCAACAACGCGCGTACCGCCGTGCAGATGGACGG
This sequence comes from Bacillota bacterium, assembly GCA_023459675.1. Taxonomy (GTDB): domain Bacteria; phylum Bacillota; class Clostridia; order Christensenellales; family Aristaeellaceae; genus CAXXOK01. Next base: position 9,553 of record JAEWTC010000129.1, read on the forward strand.
AAGCCAGCCCGCGTTCCAATCCCTTTATAACCAGCTGAACGCGCAGGGGCGGCAATACCGGCAGTTCGGCTCCATGCAGGGCTTTCTCGGCGGGCTGTGCAGTAACCCCTGCATCTCCTGCCTTGCCATCAACGTGGCTTGCAACTGTTGTTTCCGCGGGTGTGCCTGTTAAAAACTGCGAGGTGTTTGTATGAAGGTTTCAGATCGATTCAAATTATGGCTCCGCAATTTCATGGCCGGCCGCAACGGCGTGGACCGGTTATCCAATCTGCTGCTTTGGGCGGGCGTCGCGCTTTTGGTTGTGGCGATGCTCCTGAACAGCTATGTTTTAAACATCGTGTCGATCGCGATCTATCTGATCGCTATCCTGCGTATCTTCTCGCGCAACGTGGCAAAGCGCAGCGCGGAGAACCGCTTTTTCGTGGAGAAAACGGCGGGCCTGCAAAAAGCGGCCGCGCACAGGCGCAACCGCTTCAAGAACCGCAAGCAGTACCATTACTTCAAATGCCCGCAGTGTAAATCCTGGCTTCGCGTGCCGCGCCGCGCCGGAACGGTGAAGGTAACCTGCGGCAAGTGCGGGCACCAGTTTTCCTATATCGCAAAATAAACTCCGTGCGGCGTTACCGCGGCGGCTTGCTTCGCAAATGCTCCACGAGCATATCGATCGCTTCCCGGTACCCCGCAAAGCCCTTCCCGGCGATGGTGGCCAGGCAGGCGGGGGAGATATACGAGTGGCGGCGGAAGGCCTCGCGGCTTTGGATATCGGATAAATGCACTTCAACGGCGGCCAGGCCGACCGCCTTCAAGGCATCGTAGATGGCAATCGAGGTATGCGTATACGCGGCGGGATTGATCACAATCCCGTCGTATTGTTTTGGGGCTTTTTGAATGATATCCACAATGCGGCCTTCGTGGTTGGTCTGCACGGTTCTTACGCGCACGCCGGCGGCGGCGGCACAGCTGCGGATGGTATCCAAAAGCGCGCGGTAACTGGCGTTGCCGTAATGCTCCGGCTCGCGCTTCCCAAGCAGGTTCAGGTTCGGCCCGTTGATCACCAGCAGCCTCATAAATGCAGCGCCTCCCGGATTTCTTTCACGGTTTGCTCCACGGTTTTGTTGCAGTCCGCCTCCGCGTCGCTCCAAGCCTGGTACAGGGGCAGCCGCGCCTGATAGAGCGCGTCCACGCCGTAGCGCTGCGACAGCGGCCTGCCCTTAACGCTCAGCTTTGCCAAGTCGCGTTTCAGGAACACGCACACGCTGTTCTGGCGGATCAGCGGAAGGTTTTTGGGCACGGTTACCACGCCGCCGCCGGTGGCGATCACCGCGCCGGATTCCCTGGAAAGGTCCCGCAGCACCTCGGTTTCCATCGCCCGGAACGCGGCTTCTCCGTCCTGTCCGATGATTTCTGGAATACTCCGTCCGGCGCGCTGTTCGATAATCGCGTCCATATCGAAAAATACCCGTCCGGTTTGCGCGGCCAGCGCCTTGCCGACGGTCGTCTTTCCGCTGGACGGCATCCCGATCAGCACGACGTTCTTCGTCTGCCGGCCGATGCGCTCCGTAATCGCCTGAATCAGCCCGTTTTGGATCGGCTGTCCCGTGAACAGCTCCGCGGCGGCTTTGGCCTGCGCTACCAGCATCAAAAGCCCGCCGATGCAGGGGATGCCTCTCTCCTGCGCGTCCAGCAAAAGCTTCGTGCGGGCGGGGTTGTAAACGATGTCGATCACCGCGGCGAGGTTTGGAAAGTGCTCCAGCGCGACGGGGGAAACGCCGTTGCCGGGATACATCCCCACGGGCGTCGTGTTCACAAGCAGGGCCGCGTCCTTGTGGAGGCTCAGGTTGTCGTAATTGTCCTTGCCTGTGCGGGAGACCACCACCGCCGTTGCGCGTTTGTCCGCCAGCACCGTGCGGATTGTAGCGGCCGAACCGCCGCTGCCCAAAATCAGCGCTTTTTGCCCGGCCGGGTTGAACGCAAGCGCGTTGAGCAGCGCTTCAAAGCCGTCGTAATCGGTGTTGTGCCCGGTCAGCGTTCCGTCCTCCATGCGCAGAAGGGTGTTCACGCTTCCGATGCGCTTCGCCCTTTCCGATAGCGCGTCGCAGTAGGGGATCACGGCTTTCTTGTAGGGAATGGTCACGTTGACGCCGTCAAAATCGGCCTTGAGCAGGAAGGCGTGCAAATCGCGCGGCGCTACTTCAAACAGCCGGTACGGGTAATCGCCCAGCATGGCATGGATCTGCGGGGAAAAGCTGTGTTTCAGCGTTTCACCCAGTAAACCGTACATACTCAAATCACTTCCAGATAACTGCCCAGGTAGTTAAACTGCTCGCAGGTCAGGGCCAGGGCGTTGATCAGCTCCAGGAATTCCTCCGAGTAGATGGGCGTGTCCAGGTCGAAATACATCATGAACTCAAAATCGCGGTCGGGAATGGGGCGGCTCTCCAGCTTGTTGATGTTGATGCCCAGCGCGTTGAAGCGGGAGAGGATGCCAAACAACGAGCCCGGCTTGTGGGATACGACCAGCTTCACGCTGGTTTTATCCGACCCGGGGTAGATTTCCAGCTTCTTGGAAATGGTAATGAAGCGTGTGTAATTGTTCCCCGTATCCTGCACGGATTCTGCAAGGCACTCCAACCCGTACAGCGCCGCGCACGGGCGGGAGGAAAGCGCCGCGGTGTCCGTCCGGCCGGATTCCGCCACCATCTGCGCGGCGATGGCGGTGTTGGCGCAGGCGGTGATTTTTACGCCTTTTAAGGTTTTTAAAAAGCCCGCGCACTGCTGAATGGCCTGCTCATGCGAGAAGATCTCCCGGATCGCGCTCTGCTTGGTGCCGGGCTTCGCCAGCAAGTTGTGGTTCACCTTCAGCCGCGTGGAGCGCACGATGTAGAAACGGTAATGCATCATCAGGTCGTAGATTGCGTTGATGGAACCGGCGGTGCTGTTTTCAATGGGCAGCACGCCGTAGCGGCAAAGCCCGGAATCCACGGCGGCGAACACGCTTTCCCACGTGGAGCAGTACATAATGTTAGGCAGGGAGAACAGCTTCTCGCAGGCGAGCTGCGCATATGCGCCTTCAATGCCCTGGCAGGCGACGGGCGGGTTTTTGGGGAAGCTGCGGTCGGTTTTCTCGATGGCTTCCTTGATGGTTTCCACCAGCGGCGATACGGGCCGGAGCGTCTGCTCCTGAAAATTGCGGGAGAGATCAAACAGCTGCCGGTACAGCGCCGCGGTATAGGATTTCAGCTCCTGCGGCGTCTGCTCTATGATCTGGTAGGTTTTCTGGCGCTCGCGCTCGGAATCGTAAATCGGCAGATTGTGCTCGTGTTTATAAATTGCGATCTCCGCCGCCGTGTGCATTCTGTCTACGAAAGCGCCAAGCAGCCTGTCGTCTGCTTCGTCGATCCGGTCCCGGTAATCCTTCATTTCCATGGTTATTCTCCTATCGTCTGGGTGCTGTCCAAAAGCATATCGCAAAGCGCAATCGCCGCCGCCGCCTCCATGCAGGGAACGGCGCGCGGTACCACGCAGGGGTCGTGCCGCCCGTGTATCACCAATTTGACGTTCTTCTGCTCTACAAGGCTTACGCTTTCCTGCTCCCGCCCGATGGACGGGGTCGGCTTCATCGCAACTTGAAACACCAATGGCATCCCGGATGAGATCCCGCCCAGAATTCCGCCGTGGTTGTTCGTGCGCGTGCGCACCACGCCGCCGTCCATCACAAACGCGTCGTTGTTTTCCGAGCCTCTCCGCCTAGCGCCGGCAAAGCCGCTGCCAAACGCGACGCCCTTCACCGCCGGAACGCCGAACACCGCCGCGCTGATCCTGTTTTCCATGCCGCCGAACATCGGGCTGCCCAACCCCACGGGAAGGCCGGTGGCCGCGCATTCGATCACGCCGCCGATGGAATCGGCCTGCAGGCGCGCCGCTTCGATTTCGTTAAGCATCGCTTCCCATACGGCGGCGTTTACCACCGGCGGCCCGTTTGCCGTTTGTGCGGCAAAGGCCTCGCAATCGATGGATACGGGGTCAAACGGCGTGTCCTCCACCGTGCCGACGCTCAGAATGTGCGCGGCCACATGGATGCCCTGCATTTTCAGCAACTGCAGGCACAGCGCGCCCGCAAGGCAAAGCGGCGCGGTCAGGCGGCCGGAGAACTGTCCGCCGCCCGCAATATCGTTGTAACCGTTAAACTTCACATACGCGGTATAGTCCGCATGGGAGGGACGGGGGATTGCGTGCAGATTGCTGTAATCGCCGGAACGGGTATCGGCATTGCGGATGATCGCGGTGATCGGCGCGCCGCAGGTGACGCCGTCCACCAGGCCGCACAGGAATTCCGGCTCGTCCGCTTCCTTGCGGTGCGTGGCGTAGGGCGCGCCGCCGGGCGCGCGGCGGGAAAGGAAATGCCGCAGCGCCGGCATATCCACAGCCATACCCGCGGGAAAGCCGTCTATCACCACGCCGATGGCGGGCGCGTGCGACTGACCGAAAATGGTGATCTTCAGGTTGTTTCCATACGTATTCATCAGACGTCCTCCCGGGCGACGCCGCCCAGCGTGCGGAAATCCGCAAAGAAACGGGGGTAGGATTTGTGTACCGCGTCCGCGCCGCGGATGGTGACCTTGCCCTCGCACAGCGCGGATGCGACAGCCGCCATCATCACGATGCGGTGATCCTCCGCCGCGTCGATTTGCGCACCGTGCAGCGGGCGGCCGCCTGTGATGCGTAGCCCGTCCGGCGTTTGGGCGATCTCCGCGCCAAAGCTGCGCAGCGTTTCGGCGATCACGCGCAGACGATCGCTTTCCTTCAGCCGCAGCCGCTCGGCATGGTGTATGTGCGTCTCGCCGCGCGCGGCAAGCGCCACGGCGGCGATCATCGGAACCAGATCGGGAATATCCCGCGCGTCTGCGGTGACGCCGGTGAGAGTTCCGCCGGATACGGTAACGCTTGTTTCCGTCCTGCGTACCTTTGCGCCGAAACGCGCCAGAATATCTAGAAATGCCTTGTCGCCCTGCGGGCTTTGCGCGGCTAAACCCGTTACGGTCACGGCCTGCGTGCCCAGCGCGCCCGCCGCCAGCCAGCAGGCGGCGTTGGACCAGTCCCCTTCTATGGATAGCGTACCCGGTGAGCGGAACGGCTGTCCGCCGCGGATGAAGAACCCGTCATCCCGCCGGGGTATGGCGACGCCGAAGCCGCGCAGGGTTTGCAGCGTGAGCTCCACATACGGGCGGGATTCCAGCTCGCCTGTGATCTGCAATTCGCTGTCATCGCTCAGGAGCGGCAGCGCGAGCAGCAGCCCTGTGACATACTGAGAGGAAACGTTCCCCGCAACGGTATACCTGCCGCCGCGCAGCGAGCCCGAAACGGTGAGCGGGGATACGCCCTGCGCCGA
>JAEWTC010000130.1 GCA_023459675.1 Bacillota bacterium
TCGGGGCTTTTCTCCCGGATGATCTTCAAGGCCTTCTCCTGCGCCTGCTCCAGCAGATCGTCCAGATACACGATGTGCCCCTTGCGGGTGGACAGCGTCTGCCCCTCGTAGCTCACCATGCCAAACGATACGTGCACCAGGTTGTCCGCCCACGGGTAACCCATTTTGCGCAGCACCTCGAACACCTGGCGGAAATGCAGGTCCTGCTGGTAGGCCACCACGTACAAGCTCTTGTCGAAATGGTAGGTCTGTGCGCGGTAGAGCGCGGCGGCCAGATCGCGCGTGGCGTAGAGGGTGGCCCCGTCTTTTTTCAGGATCAGGCAGGGCGGCATGCCCTCGGCTTCCAAATCCACCACGCTTGCGCCGTCGGACTGGGATAACAGGCCCTTCTCCCGCAGCGCGTCGATCACGGGCTGCATTTTATCGTTATAGAAGGCCTCGCCGTTATAGCTGTCAAAGGTTACGCCCAGCAGCTCGTAGGTTTTCTGGCAGTCGGTCAGGGTGACTTCCTTAAACCAGTTGAAGATCGACAGGGCCTCCGGGTCGCCGTCCTCGATGGCCTTGAAATACGCGCGGCCCTCGTCCTCCAGGGTATGGGTGCCGCGCTCGTCAAACTCCCGCGCGCTTTCGTCGTGAAAGCGCACGTAGAGCCTCGTGAGCGCTTCCACGCCCTCGCGGTCGATCTCCTCGCGGGTACCCCAGCGCTTGAACGCCGAGATCAGCTTGCCAAACTGCGTGCCCCAGTCCCCCAGATGGTTGATGCCCACGGTCTGGTAGCCCAGCGCGTCGTAAATGCGCTTTAGGCTGTGCCCGATCATCGTGGTGGACAGGTGCCCGATGTGGAAGCGCTTGGCGATGTTGATGGAGGAATAGTCGATGCACACGGTTTTGCCCTTGCCCACGTCGGACGTGCCGTAGCCGCCCAGAAGAACGGCGTCGATGGTGCGCTTTGCCGCCTGCGCGCGGTTGAGATCGAAATTCAAATACCCGCCCATCTGCTTGGCGGTGGAAAAGCCGGGGGCGTTCACCTCCTGGGCAAGCGCGGCGGCAATCTGCGGCGGCGCAAGCTTCAGCTCCCGGCTTAAGCGGAAGCAGGGAAAGGCATAATCGCCCATGGTTTTTTCCGGCGGCACTTCCAGATAGCCTTCCAGCGCCTCGGCGCTCAGCTGCGCGCCGAACCGGCGTTGCACGGCCGCGCTGATGAGCGCCGCGATTTCACGTTTAATTTCGTTCATCTCAAACCCCCCTCGGACATCAGTTTGCTTTCCGCGCGCTTGCGCCACTTACCCCACCGGTAAATACTGGAGGTGACGGCCATGTTGAAAATCCACGCCGCCAGAAGGCTGAAATAGATAGCGTCCGGATTGCCGTTGGGCCACATCTCGGAACGCGTGAGCCATGCCAGCAGATACGCAAGCGGCAGGCGGACCCCAAGCGTTGTGGCTACGCCCATCACCATGGGGATGGTCGTCTGGCTCATACCCTGCATCACGCCCGAGAAGGTCTGCAGCACCGCGAAAGCGACGTACCCCGCCGCCAGGATGCGCAGAAACCTGGCGCCCAGCGTGAGCACGGCCTCGGTATCGGTGAAGATACCCATCAGCTGCCGGCCGAACAGCAGGATGCACGTGACCAGAAACAAAGCGCTCACCAGCGCGATTTTCAGGGTGTCCTTCTGGCCCTTGCGGATTCGGTCCAACTTGCGAGCGCCGTAGTTTTGGGCGGTGAAGGTGGTGGCCGCGGCGGCGAAGGTGAAGTTGGGCATCATGATGAACCCGTCCACGCGCATCACGGCGGTGAGCGTGGTAACCACCACCGGGCCCATGGAGTTCATCAGCGCCTGCACGAGGATAGCCTGCACGGAGAACACCGCCTGCGTCGCCCCCACGGGCAGCCCCAGCCGGAATATTTTCCGGGTGATGCCTTTGTCCAGCTTGACGTCGGCACGGCTCAGGTCCAGCACCTCGGTCATCTTGGTGAGCTTGCGGTAGGCAAGCACCGCCGTCAGCCCCTGGGCAATGATGGTGGCCAGGGCAACGCCGTCCGTCGTCATGCCGAACTGGGTTACGAACAGGATATCCAGTACGATGTTGAGCGCGGAGGCGATGAACAGGTACAACAGCGGGGAAACGCTGTCGCCCAGGCCGCGCAGCACGCCGCAGAGGATGTTGAAGTAAATGAACCCGATAATCCCGCCGAAGTAGATGGTCAGGTACATCGTCGCCATATCGAGCATTTCGGGCGGCGAGCCAAGGAGCATCAATAACGGCCGGGTCGCCGCGACGCCGACCACCGTGCACGCAAGCCCGGCCCAAAACGCGAGCATGATGACCGTGCCCACGGCCTTGGAGAGCATCAGGCGGTCCTTCGCCCCGAAATACTGGGACACCGTAATGCCCGCGCCCGTGGACAGGCCGATGAACAGCGCGAAAATCAGCATGATGATGGGGAACGAAAGCCCCACCGCGCCCAGCGCGTTATCGCCCACATAGTTGCCCACTACGATGGCGTCCACCGTGGAGTACATCTGCTGCGCGAAATTGCCAATGAGCAGGGGGATGGAAAACCGGAGGATTTGCTTGAGGGAGTTGCCTTCGGTCATATCCATGGGAGCGAAAAAGCGCTTCAATTTCGCGGAAAGCATCGTCATAAGTGCCCTTTCTGGCAGCGGGCGGCCAAACCGCATTCGCCGCTTGCGCGTGTGAATGGAACGTTTTACGGGGAGAGCGTGGTGCCCATCGGGTCTCCGGCAAGCACTTTGAGCAGGTTGCCGCCGTCCGGGTCCATCTGGAACAGGCGCACGCAGGGGAAATTGTTGTCCGCAAGCAGGATCAGCGCGCTTAAATCGATGGCGCGCAGGGATTGTTCCAGGCATTCCGCATAGCGGATTCTGCGGATGATTTTCGCGTCCGCGTGTTGGGCGGGATCCCGGTCGTACACGCCGTCCACGCTCTTGGCCATCAAAATCTGCCCGCAGCGAAGCTCCAGCGCCCGCAGCGCAACGGCGGTATCCGTGGAGAAGAAGGGGTTGCCCGTGCCGCCGCCCAGCAGCAGAATGTGCCCGTCCGTAAGCAAAGCGTCCGCCCGGGAGGCGCGGAAGGGTTCCGCGAAACGAAGCACGTCCACCGCGCTCATCACCGTGGCTTTCGCGTGAAGCGCGGTCAGCGCGTCGTGCATCATGATGGCGTTTTGCAGCGTGGCGAGCATGCCCATCTGGTCCGCTGCGACGGCGCCCATAGCCTGGGCTTCACCCCGCCTGCCGCGCCACACGTTGCCCCCGCCGATCACCACCGCGAGCTCGTATCCTTTTTCCTGCGCGGCCAAAAGCGCTTTAGCGGCGGCCTGGAACGCGCCGTAAGAGAATAGTTTCCCGTCAATTCCCAGCGCTTCTCCGCTGAGTTTTAAGATCAAGCGCCTGTTTTCCGCCATGGGAACACCCCCTGCTGACAACATAGCCTAACCTTGATTATACACCGTACCCGCAGGCCGTGTAAAGGCTTGCGGCGTTTCGGCGGCAGGGCCGCGGGGCGAAGCCCGCCGGGCTTGCGCCGCGCGCCGTGGGGGATGCTTTCCAGGGCAAAAATATCTATGTTTTGTTGATGTTCTTTGCAACAATTCCGTTTGACAAGCCCAAGGCAAGACAGTATAATGTTTTAGTCTGAATGGTATGAAAATCAGACAATATAGACATGAGGAATTGTTATGAGCGTCATCACATTTCTCCCCAACCCGTCTTGCGCCAATGAGGACGATGCGGGCATTTTTGTGCAGGGCGTTCATACGCCCGTGCAGTTGATTGAAGACAGCGGCGTGTGGATTCACTCCGCGGGCAGCGCCATGCTTCTCCAGAGCGAATACGCCTTGGAGAAGGAAACGTACTGGACGTGGCTGATCGTGGAAACCGGCCGGATTACGCTGGAATGCAAGGAATCCCGCTTCGACCTGCGCAAGGGCGAGTGCGCGGTGCTGCCGCTGAAGGTGTGCAGCTGCCGCCTGACCCACGCGCGGGACGCGCGGCTGTTGTGGCTGACGCTGGACGGGCCATTGGCGACCAGCTTCCTGGCGGAAATGAACTCGCTCACCTCCGCGCCCGCCAAGCAGGGCTTTTTGCCCTCGCAGGTGATATTAACCCAGCAGATCGTACAGGTGCTGGTGCGCCACGCCGGAACAGGCGACGCGAGCTTCCAGCTCGGCCAGCTTCTGTGGGGCCTGCTCGCCGCGCACAGCGGCCAGAGCGTGGCGATGAGCGCCACCCTGAGCCACGAAATCGCCCGCGTGGTGGACGCGCTTCGCCGCAGCGAATATAAAGAAAGCTTTTCACTTGCCGATATGGCGGCCATCAGCCGCATGCCGATTGAAACCTTCCGCAAGCGCTTCTCCGCGGAGCTGGGCCTGCCGCCGCTTGCCTATCTCCAGTTTTTGAAAATGGAGCGCGCGAAACTGCTGCTCAGGAGCGGCCTCAACGTGCGCCAGACCGGGATCGAAATCGGCATGCACGACCCCTACCACTTCTCCAAGCAGTTTAAGCAAGTCGTGGGCATGGCCCCGACCGCGTACCTGAAACACGTCGGGTGGCAGAACGTAAAGGACTGAGCGTTTTACAAACAGATGGAGCGATGCTCCGTCTGTTTTTTGATGTGGAATGAGGAGTGAGGAATTAGGCAACGAAAGCGAGCGTGTACCCTGCGGGTACTTGCCCAAAGGGCAAAGCGAACTGGAGTTGGGAGCTTTTACAGGGCAACGAAAGCGAGCGTGTACCCTGCGGGTACTTGCCCGAAGGGCAAAGCGAACTGGAGTTGGGAGCTTTGACAGAGAACGGCGACCGGCTAAGGGAGCCGGACGACAATCAAAGCGAGTGGCCGACCGGCTAAGGGAGCCGGACGACAATCAAAGCGAGTGGGAACGGCGGAAAGATTGCACAGCAATCTTTCTATTTTATGTTCATCTTGATTTACTAAAATGGCGAACCAAACGAAATCCAATGAAATGATCCGGTTGCGTAAGCAACCGTTCCGCCATTCATCATTCCTAATTCCTAATTCCTAATTATCTGTGCCGACGCTTGCTGCTTGCCTTCATCAGCCATGGCGTCCGCTTCTTGGATGACTTCCGCGGGGAAGCCCATCTGCTCCAGCAGGCGGATGGCGTTGCGCGTGTCGGATACGCCCTCCATCAGCTTGTAGGGGAAGACCATGCCCTGCGGGGTGATTTCCTCGCGAAAATGCGTTTGCCGGTAGCCGGGCAAGAGCTTGGTCAGCTCCCTGTCGTGCGTGGCCGCGATACACAGGGCGTTTTGCCCGCCCAGAAAGCGGAGAAGCGCGGCGGAGGCGGCGATGCGCTCCACGGTGTTGGTGCCGCGAAGAATTTCGTCGATACAGCAGAGGGTGGGCACGTCGCTTTTCAGCGCGGTCAGGATACGCTTCAGGCTTTTGATTTCCACAATGAAATAGCTCTCGCCGCCCTGCACGTTATCGCGGATGGCCATGGAGCTGATTACCTGCGCGCGCGGCATTTGAAAGCGCTCCGCCCAGCACGTGCAAACGCTTTGCGCAAGCACGGCGTTGACCGCGACCGCCTTGACGAACGTGGATTTGCCCGACGCGTTGGAGCCCGTCACCAGCACGTTTTCCTTCCAGTCGAAGGTGTTGGGCACGGGATTTTTCAAAAGCGGGTGTGAAACCTTTTCGGCCAGCACGCGTTTCTCCGCCCAGAATTCCGGCACGCAGAACCCGGCGAGCGCCTTGCGCGCCGAGGCCACGGCAATGCACGCGTCCATCTCCCCGACCAGCAGGTACATCCGCATCACCTCGGCGGCATGCGTTTGCATAAACGCGCCCAGGCGGATCAGCGCGAGCATATCCAGCTGGAAGGCGATGCGCAGATAATCGGTAATAAAGTCCAGATCGCTGACGCGCTGCATGGCCAACAGCCCGTTCCACCACGCCAAAGGTTTCAGCGCTATGCACAGCGTTTGCAGCTCCCGCAGGCCGTCCTCCATGCCGGAGACCGAAACCCCGCGCATACTCCTGGCGCAGTGCAGCACCCCCGCCAGATGGCGAATGGCCGAAAGCTCCCGCATCCAGCGCTGTTTGGTGCGGTAATACACCAGCGCGTTCAAAAGCAGCGACGCGCCCATGCCCACAAGCCACAGAGGGTTTAGGAAACCGAGCGCCATGAACACAAACGGCAGGGCGGCCAACGCGTAATACACCCACGCGTGCGGCGGCATGGCCGCGCCGGGGTTTTGCAGAAACGAAAACGCGCCGTGATCGTGCTCAAACCCAAGCCCGCGCAGGCGTTTTTGCAGCGCGGCGCGGTTTTGCGCGTCGTCGGTCAGCGCGCGCATCCAGCGGTCGCGCCGCAGGAGCGTTTCATCGGAAACGTCCACGCAGCGGAGCATTTGGTACAGGGTTTCCTCCCCCACGCCGCTTTGCGTGCGGTTGAGGTGCCGGAAGACCGCGTCCATATCCAGATCGCTCCAGGTGATATCGTCCACCCGGGCGAAGTTCGGTTCGCTTTTGGGCATATCGCGCCAGCAGGCCGCGATGCTATGAAGCGCGTCCTCATCCAGCGTCCGCGC
>JAEWTC010000131.1 GCA_023459675.1 Bacillota bacterium
AAGCTTTTGATCACCACAGCGCAGGACAGGAACAAAAGGGAAAGCTGCAGGATGGAAAACCACGCGATTCCCGGGAACCATACCGCGAGCGCGTACAACAGCCACGCGAACGCCGTGTGCGTGTACAGGTGGAAGGAGGCGGGCTCGCCGCCCTCGTAGCCCATGAACGCGCGCAGGATCACCGCGTCGTCGTTGGTTACGTACTGCGGCTTGAAAAACAGGAACAGCACTGTAAACAAAAGCGCGGCAAACAGAAGCCCAAGCACCCAGGGCCGCAGGAAGAACCTTTCGCGGGGTCGTTCGTCACGGTTTGGCATATCGTTTCCATCTCCGGCGTTCAACCGGTTGCGCGGGCGTGCCGCCCGCGGGCGCAGGGTGTGGGGGAAGCAAGGGTCCGGGCGCTGCGGCAGGGGCTGGCACAGGGCGCAAGCGCCGCCGTCAGAGCGCAAAGAACTGGAAAAAGTTGATGGAGCCGTAGCTGTCGTAATATTGCCAGTCCACGTCGCGGGAAAGCTGCGCTTCCATGTAGGCGCACAGCTCGGGCAGCGGCTCCGCGTTCACGCTGGCCAGCAGCACGTTGTCCTGCAGGAATATGGACGCGTCCATCTGGGTAACGCCCAGCCGCTCGAACGCGGCCTGCCATCCGGGGGTGCGGGCGGCGTGCCCGCCCCAGAAAAGCGCGTTTCCGGCAAGGGGTTCCGGCACGCGGGGAAACAGCCGGGTATCCAGCGCCAGGGTAAGGTCGTACACGATCAGCAGATCGGGGTTCTCCGCCGCGAAGGTATCCAAATCTTCCGATATATAGGTTTCGTTCACGGATAGCTCATGCCGCAGGGCAAGCAGCGCTTTCTGGGATTCGTTCCAGGCGCTTGCGGCGCCCAGCGCGGCGGGGCAGAGCAGCGGCAGGCACAGGAGCAGGGCGGCGGCGTTGCGAACGCCTTTGCCCGGCGCAGGCTCCAGGTTGCGGCATAGCTGCCAGGCGCACAGCGTGAGCATCGGCAGGGTGACGCTGAGCATGGCGCGCATGGGCAGCCGCCCCTCCCAGCCGAGGTAGAGCAGCAGCAAGGCGCCAAACAGCGGCGCCGCGATCGCCCCCAGCCAGACAAACGGCCCGGTGAACCCGCGCAATGCGGCCAGCGCAAGGCACAGCAGGGCGGCGGTCAGGGCAAACAGAATGCCGTACGCCTGCGACGGCGTTCCCCTTACGGCGTTGCGGATCAGGCCGACCGCGCCTTGCAGCCGTTCCCCGGCCGGCTGCCCGGCGTTGGCGAAGGTGCTGCGATACAGCGCGGTCATATTCTCCACGGTCATGTTGCCGTCCAGAAAATACCAGTAGCAGAACATCCGGTACTCGGCCTGTGTCCAGCCGACGGCGGCCAGGGCCTCGTCCGTCGGGGTGATCTGGTCGACGTCGGAGTAATCCAGCAGCAAAGCGCTGGCGTCGTTCCAGGCGTAGGTCTCCTCCACGTGCATCAGCCGCTTTTCCAACAGCCGCGCGCCGGTGAGCGCAAGCAGCAGCGCGGCGCACACCGCCACCCCGGCCAGGATGGACTTGAGCAGGCCCTTGTCACGGCGGCTGAGCCATGCAAGCGCCAGCCCGAGCAGCCAGAAGGCAAGCGGCGGCAGCACGGATACCTGCCGCAGGAGATAGCAGCATATCAGCAGCGCCGTGCTCAGCGCCATCCCGCGGCGCATTGCGCGCCCGCCGCCCTTGGCCCAGTCGACGGAGGCCAGCTGCGCCACGGCCGCGGCGCCAAGCCAGGCCGCCGTGGTGGTGAAGCTGATGCGCATGCTGATCCATAACGCGCCCACGGCCACCGCCAGCGTGCCGATGGCGGCGCCGACCCACAGGGAGCGCCCGTGCAGCGCGGCGCAGCGGGTGAAGCTTTTGACGACGACCACGGAGGAAAACCACAGAAAGAACAGCTGAAACACGGAAAACCATGCCACGGCCGGAAACAGCTTCGCAAGGCCGGTCAGAAGCCAGCCCATCGCCGGGTGGACGATCATGCTGAAGGTTTCAATCCTTCCGCCCTCAAACCCCATGTAGTTGCGCAGGATGGGTGCGTCGTCCGAGCCGGAGTACTGCACGGTGTTCCAAAGAAGACACACCCCAAACAGGGCGGTGGCGACCAGAATTCCCACGATCCACGGGGCGGCTTTCGCGCGGTTTTTCATGGCTGCGCTCCCTTTTGCCTGTCGTCCGGGGCTCCGCTTTTCCGTTGGCGGAACGCCCAGTATTTGTGCAATAGATAGTTCGCCGGGTAGGTGATGAGCAGCGCCGGGACGGGGGCCAGCCCGTCGGACATCCCCAGACCGTCCACCAGCAGCCACAAAAGCAGGGCGTTGAGCAGGAAGGCGCCGCCGTAGGAGAGCAGGGATTTGCCAAACGCGGCCATATGCTGCCTCGCGCCGTAATCCCTGGCCGTGCTGAACACGAACCGGCTGTTCCAGACATAGGCGTTCACCACGCTCAGGAAGAAGGACACGGCGTTTGCAAGCTGGTAGTGCCACCCCAACGCGTACAAAAAAAGATAGTAAAAGCCCAGCGAAAGCAGCGTGTTGCTTACGCCGACCAGCGAAAACCTGGCAAACTGCAGCAGGGCGGCATACCGCGGGTGAGCGCGCAGACGCCTGTACAGCTGCCGCAACGGCCTGATCATCGGTTTGAACATCCTTCTGGGTATCGGGATTGCGGACAACTTAGAATTATACCATGGCAGCCTTGCCTGTGACAATGCGGCGTATGCCCCGCAAGCGGCCGGACGGAAACCTTTCTTTACAAAATTTGGCGCGAAAGCTATAATCAATGCAGCTACAGGGAAGGAATGATATCCCTTGAAGGTTCTTGCTTGCAATCTGAAGCGCCAGTACGATCTGTATGCCGCGGAGTTTGAGGACAAGGCGCTGCAGGTGCTGCGCGGCGGCTGGTATGTGCTGGGGGAGGAAGTTGCCGCCTTTGAAACGGAGTTCGCGCGCTATACGGGCGCGAAGTATTGCGTGGGGCTTGCCAGCGGGCTGGACGCGCTGTGGATATCCTTCCGGCTGCTTGCTATCGGCCCGGGGGACGAGGTCATCGTCAGCGCCAACGCCTACGTCGCCTGCGTGATGGGCATAACCATCAACGGGGCGACCCCCGTGTTTGTGGAACCGGATGCATACGGAAATCTGGACGCCGCCCGCGTGGAGGCGGCCGTCACCCCGCGGTGCAAGGCCATACTGGCCGTGCACCTGTACGGGCAGACCTGCGATATGGACCAAATCATGGACGTTGCCGGGCGCCGCGGGCTGGAAGTGGTGGAGGACTGCGCCCAGAGCCACGGCGCCACGTTTGCCGGGCGGCAGGCGGGCACGTTCGGCCGGGTCGGCTGTTTCAGCTTTTACCCCACCAAGGGCTTGGGCGCCTTCGGCGACGCGGGCGCGGTGGTGACCGACGACGAAACGCTTGCCCAGCGGTTCAAAATGTACCGCAATTACGGCAGCCGCGTGCAGTACGTAAACGAGGTCGTGGGCGTCAACAGCCGTTTGGACGAGCTGCAGGCCGGGCTGCTGCGCGTGAAGCTGCGCCATCTGGACCAGCTCAACGCCCAGCGGCAGGAGATCGCGGCGCGCTACGCGCGGGAAATTGTCAACCCGCGGATCACGCATCCGCCGGTGCGGGCGCAGGCGTACAGCGTGTGGCACCAGTACGCGGTGCGCTGCGAAGCGCGGGACGCACTGGCCGCGTACCTGCGGGAGCAGGAAATCGGCACGGGCATCCATTACCCGGTTCCGCCGCACCTGAGCCAGGCGTACGCGTACCTCAACCACCGCGCGGGGGATTTCCCCCTGGCGGAGCGCTGGGCCCGCGAGGAGCTGAGCCTGCCGATGTTCAACGGCATCACGGCGGAGGAGCAGGGCTACGTCATCGACAGGATCAACGCTTTTAAGGAGTAACGCATGGCGGAATGTTCGGTGATCCCCTATACGCCGGATTGGGCGCAGCGCTGGGACGCCTTTGTTATGGAGGATTCGCAAAACGGCACGTTTCTGCAAACGCGGCGGTTTCTGGGCTACCATCCCGCGCAGCGGTTTACGGACGCTTCCCTGCTGGTGACGCGGGAAAACGGGGAGCTGCTTGCCGTTGTGCCCGCCGCGGCCTGCGAGGCGGAAAATGGCGCGCTCTATTGCTCCCATCCGGGCAGCACGTTCGGCGGGCCGGTGCTCTCCCGCCGCGCCGCGCAGGCGGAGCCGGTTCTTGCGGTTGTGGACGCGCTGGACGCGTACCTGTGCGGCCGGTACGCCGCGTGCGAGCTGAGAATTACGCCGCAGCTGTTTGCCGCGGCGCCAACGGAGCTGCTGGAATACGCGCTGTTCAACCGCGGCTACGGGCAGGAAACGGCGCTTGCCGCCTATCTGCCGGTCGCGGGCCGGGAGATGCACAGCCTGCGCGCCGCCTATTCCGCCACCAAGCGGTACGAGCTGCGCCGCTGCGAGCGCGCCGGGCTGAGCGTAAAAGCGCTTTCCGCCGAGGCCGAGATCGCCGCGTTCCACGCGCTGCTGCGGCTCAACTTGCAGAAATTCGGCGTTGCGCCTGTGCATACGCTTGCGGAGCTGATGGATTTTCTGCTTGTCCGCCTGCGGGAGGAAATCCGGTTTCTGGGCGTGTACGATCCCTCCGGCGCGATGGTGGCCGGCGCGTGCCTGTTCTACTTCCGGCAGACGAACACGCTGCACGCGCAGTATCTGGCGACGGACACGCGCATCCGCGCATACGCGCCTTCCGCGTTTCTGTACGACAGCGTGCTGCGCGCGGGGCTGGAGATGGGCGCCGCAACGGTGTCGTTTGGCACCTCCACGCGCGAGCGCGGGCACGCGCTCAACGCCGGGCTGATCCAGAATAAAGAGGGCTACGGCTGCCTTCACACCTTAAACCGCCTGTTTACCAAACAGTACGGGCGTACGGAAGGAGTATAGGCGATGGCGCTTGAAAGCGTGCGGATGCTGGAGTTCCCCCAGCTGGGCGACGAACGGGGGCATCTGGTGGTGATCGAGGGCGGAACGGACGTGCCCTTTGCCGTGCGGCGCGTGTTTTATATGTACGGGTCCGATCCGTGCGTGGTGCGCGGCCAGCACGCCAACCGCAAATCGGAGTTCGTGCTGATCAACGTATCGGGCCGCAGCAAGATCACCGTGCGCGACGGGCTGGGCAACGAGGTCACCTTCTCGCTCAACCGGCCGCACACGGGCATTTATATCCCCCGCATGGTGTGGAAGGATATGTTCGATTTCTCGGCGGATTCGGTGCTGCTGGTGCTGGCCAGCGAACATTACGACGCGCAGGAGTACATCCGCTCCTACGACGCGTTTGCGGAGGAA
Organism: Bacillota bacterium; assembly: GCA_023459675.1. Taxonomy (GTDB): domain Bacteria; phylum Bacillota; class Clostridia; order Christensenellales; family Aristaeellaceae; genus CAXXOK01. The sequence continues at coordinate 5,359 of JAEWTC010000131.1, forward strand.
ATCAAAAACCATGCCTAAGCTGTCCGTTGTGGTGCCCGTGTATTACAATGCGGAAAACCTGCCGCCCCTGTACGAGGACCTGAAGGAAAAGCTGCTGACGCACGAGGGCGCGGAGTTTGAGCTGATCTTTGTGGACGACGGCTCCGGCGACAACAGCTATCAGGTGCTGCAGCAGATAGCCGACCGGGATTCGCGGGTGAAGCTGTTCCGGCTGTCCCGCAATTTCGGCAGCGACGCGGCGGTGCTCTGCGGGCTGACCCACGCCACGGGCGATTGCACCGTGGTGAAGGCGGCGGACCTGCAGGAGCCTACGGAAATGCTGTGGGAAATGTATGAGAAGTGGCTCTCCGGGGACCAGATCGTGCTGGCCGTGCGCGAGGGGCGGGAGGAAAGCCGTTCGCAGGAGATGTTTGCCAACCTGTACTATGCGCTTACGCGCAGGGTGGCGCTGCCCAACATGCCCAAAACGGGCTTCGATGTGTTTCTGCTGGACCGCAGGGTGATCGAGGTCATCGGCAATATGAACGAAACGAACTCCGCGCTGTCCGGCCTGGTGCTGTGGAGCGGGTTTCGCACGGGTACGGTCACCTACGTGCGCCGCGCCCGTACCGTTGGCAAAAGCCGGTGGACGCTGCGCAAAAAGATCCGCCTGGTAATGGATACGCTGTTCAGCTTTTCCACCGTGCCCATCACTGTGGTCAGCGCGCTGGGCATCGGCTCGGTCATCGGCTCCGTTTTATGGGCGATCGACGCGTTCGTATCCAAACTTACGCACCAGACGACCGTGGAAGGCTGGACGATGCTTTTCATCTTCGCCCTGATGGCGTTTGGCATCATCATGGTCACGCTGGGGCTTCTGGGCGGCTATCTGTGGCGCACGTTTGACGCGGCAAGGCACCGGCCGCCGTTTATCGTGGCGGAAACCTATCATAAGGAAGAAAAAAAGTAAACGCCTGCGCGGCGGCGGCATTCCGCCGCCCTCGGGCGCTGCGCGCCGTTTATACCGGGGCGTTTCAGCCTTCGGCTGGTTTAGATAATTAAAAATCGCTCGCTTTACGGCGCGGCGCAGGTGACTACGATCTGCAAATCGCCGCGGATCTCCGTTTGCGCTTCGCCTGCGGGCAGATAAAGGCTGTCCGCCGTGCGCAGCGCGGTTTGCGCGCCGCCGCGCAGGAGCGTGCCCGTGCCGCCGATGCAGACCACCGAGGCGAAGCTGCCCGCGGGAACGGGCAGGGCGAAAGGCTCGCCGTGAAGCGCGTACCGGAATACGTTGAAATACGGGCAACGCGCCAGCTCGCCCGTTTCGGGCTTCGGGCCGCCGGCCGCGCCCGCGTACGCCCGGTAATCCAGCACGTCCAGCGCCTTGTCAAGGTGCAGGGGGCGGAGTTTGCCGTCTGCGCCGGGACGCTTGTAATCGTACAGGCGGTAGGTGGCGTTGGAGGATTGCTGGATTTCCAAAATCAGGTTGCCCGCGCCGATGGCGTGCACCGTGCCCGCGGGGATGAACACCGCGTCTCCCGCGTGCGTGGGTACTTTGTGCAGGACTTCCTCAATGGTGCCGTCCGTTACGCGCCGTGCGACTTCCTCCCGGGTAACGTCGCGTTGGAAGCCGACGTACAGATACGCGCCCGGCGCGCTTTCCAGCACCAGCCACAGCTCGTTTTTGCCGTTGTCGTTCTCGTGAACGCGGGCATAGGCGTCGCCCGGGTGCACCTGCACGGACAGCGTCTGCGCCGCGTCGATCAGCTTCACTAGAATGGGAAACGGCCCGGTTTGCCCCCGCGCCCGCAGGTATTGGGAAAACGCCGTGCCCTGAAAATTACCCTCGGCAATCGTGCTTTCGCCGTCCGGGTGCGCGGAGAGAAGCCAGGCTTCGGCCGCCTGGCCGCCGCCCGCGCCGCACAGCGGTTTGAGCCGCTTTCCGCCCCAGAGATAATCCTTGAACACCGGGGAAAGCCTGATAAACGGTTCGCTGCCCAACGCCGTATCCTCCGCCGCAATGAGAAATTTGCCTTCATTATAAACGCCCCGGCCGGGAGCGTCAATTTGCCGGGGCGTTTGTTTTCCATGGGTAAACCGCGCGGCATGGCGTACCCTGCCGCGCGGTTTGAAAGACTGAATTCCGGGAGGCTGTTACACCTCCGCCAGCAAACTCCGCTCCCGTTCGTCGCGAAACTGGTTGATGTAGAGGTCGTGGTAGTAACCCTTCAGTTTCAGAAGTTCCTTGTGGCTTCCGGCTTCGGTGATCTCGCCGTCCTGAATGACCAGAATGCGGTCCGCGCCGCGGATGGTGGACAGGCGGTGCGCAATGATGAAGCTTGTGCGGCCGGAAAGCGCCGTTTGGATGGCGTGCTGGATCTTCATTTCGGTTTCGGTGTCCACCGAGGAGGTGGCCTCGTCCAGCACGAAGATCGCGGGCCGCCCGATCAGCGCGCGGGCGAAGGAGACGAGCTGCTTCTGCCCGGTGGAGAGCAGGTTTCCGCCCTCGCCGACGTCCGTATCGTAGCCCTTTTCCAACGTGCGGATGAACTCGTCCGCGCTTACCAGGCGCGCGGCTTCCTCAATTTCCTCGTCGGTTGCGTCGAGCTTGCCGTAGCGGATGTTGTCGCGGATGGTGCCGGAGAACAGGTGCGGCTGCTGCAGCACGTAGCCGAGGTTACTTTGCAGCCAGAGCTGGGAGCGTTCCTTGTAGTTCACGCCGTCGATCAGGATCACGCCGTCCGTGGGCTCGTAAAAGCGGCACAGGAGGTTGACGATCGTGGACTTGCCCGACCCGGTTTCGCCTACCAAGGCGATGGTTTCGCCCGCTTTGACGTGAAGGTTGAAGTGTTTTAGCACCTCTTCTCCGCCCGTATACTGGAAGGAGACGTCCTGAAACTCGATGTCGCCGGTGAGCTTGGGCCAGTTCTCGCGCTTGGGGTTAAAGTTGTCGCCGAAGCGTTCCACCACCTCGGGGGTGTCGGCAATTTCCGGCTCGGTTTCAATCAGGCTGATCACGCGCTCCGCCGCCGCCTGCGATTGCTGGGTTTCCGCAAAGATGCGGGCAAGGTTTGCAATCGGGTCGAACAGCTGCATCGCGTAGCTGACGAACGCCGTCAGCGTGCCGATGGAGATGGAGCCCAGCACGAATACGTCGTGCCCGCCTTTCCAGAGGATGAACGCCGTCGTGAAGCCGCCCAGCCCAACGATTACGGGATACAGCATCGCGGAAAGCACCGCCGCCCGGATGGAGGACTTGCGCATGTCGGAGGTCAGGGTCCGGAATTCCTCGTAGTTCGCGTTCTCGCGCACGAGGGTTTTGGTGGTTTTCGCGCCCATGATGCCTTCGTTGAACGCGCCGGTGATTTTGGAGTTGATCTGGCGCACCTCGCGGTAGCTTTTCAGGATCCGCACCTGGAAGAACAGCGTGATGGCGGCCATGATGGGCACCACCGCAAGCGTGATCAGCGCGAGTTTCCAGTTGAGCACCATCATGATGACCGATACGATGATCACGTAGGCGGACGACCAGAGCATGTCCAGCAGGCCCCACGCCACGGTGTCGCCCAGGCGCTGGGTATCGCCGCTCAGCCGGGCGATCAGGTAGCCGACGGGGGTCTTGTCGTAGAACGAGAAGGGAAGCTCCTGCAAGCGCTTGAACGCGATGCGCCGGATATGGCGGGTCAGGCCCACTTCCACCCGCCCGCACAGGTTGATGAACAGGAAGATGCTGCCGACCAGCCCGCACATGCACAGGGCATATTTCTGGATGAACGGCGGGAGTAACGCCAGGTCTCCGGTGCGGGCGATGTTGTCGATCGCGTCCCTTTTGAGCAGCGGAAACAACATGTCAAACCCCGCCGTCATGGAGGACGCAACCATGATTCCCACCATCATGCGGTGGAAGGGCTTGGCATACCGGATCAGTTTTTTCCACGGGCCTAGGTCAAACCGTTTGGAATAGGTTTCTTCTTCTTGATACTGCATCGTTATGTCCTCCGGCCTGGAGGCAAATGCCGATCCAATCCCACACCCCCTGACGGCCTGCTTTCGGCCATCTCGGGCTTGTAAGCCCATCGACGTAGCGCTGCTACGCCTTCAGGGCTTACAAACCCAATCTGACCGGAAACCCGGCTCGTCATCGGGTATGGTCTTCGCTCGTCATTTGCCTCGGCCTGCGTTTGTTGGGGAGTTGGTTTAGGTACGGGTGTTCGGCCTGCGTTTGTTGGGGAGTTGGTTTGGGTATGGGTGTTTAGCCTGCGTTTGTTGGGGAGTTGGTTAGGGCGCGGGTGTTGGTTGCTGTGTGTGTTGGGAGTTGCTTATTGAGGGGAACGGGGCTGCGGTTTCTTAGGCGTCGTTTTCCAGCTCTTCTTCCAGCGCGGCCTGAATTTGGTAGATGCGCTTGTACAGGCCTTCCTGTTTGACCAGCTCCTCGTGGGAGCCGATCTGCGTTACCGTGCCGTTTTGCAGCACCACGATCACGTCCGCCTCGGCAAGCGTGGTCAGCCGGTGGGAGACGATGAACGTGGTCGCGCTCTTGGAAAGCTCTCTTCGCGCTTCCTGCAGCGCTTCGCGGATGGCGCGGTCGGTTTCGGTGTCCACGGCGGAAAGGCTGTCGTCGAAGATCAGGATATCGTTATCCTTGAGAAGCGTGCGGGCGATGGCTACGCGCTGCTTCTGCCCGCCGGAGAGGGTTACGCCGCGCTCGCCCACCATGGTGTCGTACCCCTTTTCAAAGTGGGTGATAAACTGGTCCGCCGCGGCGGTTTTGGCTGCCGAGCGGATGACTTCCAGGGAAGGGTCGCGCCTGGCGATGCCGATGTTATCCTTCACGGAACGGGAGTAGAGGAACGGCTCCTGCAGCACCAGGCCCACGCGGGAGCGCAGGTAGCTTTTGGAGATGTGGTTCACGTTTACGCCGCCGATGCGGATCTCGCCGCGTTTGACGTCGTAGAGGCGCTGCAGCAGGTTCATCAGCGTGCTTTTGCCCGAGCCGGTTGCGCCCAGCAGCGCCACGGTCTGGCCCTGCTTTACCGTGAAGTGGACGTCCTTAAGCACCGGGATGTTGTCCTCATGCTCGAAGCCCACGTGGTCGAATTCGATATCCCTGTCAAGCGGCGGAGTGATGGCGTCCGGGTCGTCCCGCTCCGGTTCTTTGAGCAGGATGTCGCTCGTGCGCCCGAAGGAGACGATCGCCTTGCCCAGGTCCGAAAGGATGCGCCCAAGCTGGCGGATCGGCCACATCATCATGCCCGTATAGCTTACGAAGATGATCATTTCGCCAAGCGTCAGCTTGCCGGGGAAGGTGACCACGGTCACCACGCCGATGATCAAAGTGATGGCGGACTGAGTGACGTCCATCAGGTCGGAGCCTGCCCAGTAGAAGGACAACAGCTGGATCAGCTTCATGTTCTTTTTGCACAGATCATCGTTGGCGGCGTTGAATTTGTCGTCCTCGAATTTCTGGCGGCCGAACGCGCGCACCACGCGCACGCCGGTGAGGTTTTCCTGCAGTACCGCGCTCATCTTGCCTTCGGCTTCGTCGGAAATTTTGAAGAATTTCTGCACCCACTTAAAGAACAGCCACGCGAACAGGAACAGCGGGGGCACCAGAAGCATGGAGTACAGCGTCATGCGGGCGTTGATGGAGAGCATCACGGTCACCGCGACCGCCACCATGAACACCGTGCGGAAGATTTCCGTCAGTTGGGACGACAGGAAGCGCCGGATGGTATCCACGTCGCTGGTGCAGCGCTGAATCAGGTCGCCGGTCTGCGCCTGCACGTGATACTCGTAGGGGAGCACCTGCAGGTGGGCGTACAGCCTGTCGCGCAGGTTGCGGGTCACGTTCTCGCTGGCATGCGCGGAGAAGCGGCCGCGCCAGTACTGGAACAGGCTTCCCGCCGCGTAGGTGCCAATCAGGATCAGCGTGATGATCCACAGATGCCCCAGCAGGTAGGTAACGCCGCCGCGCGCGTTGAACCAGGGGCCCAGCGGCGCGGGCAGGTCCACAGGCGCGCTCAGGTTGCCGTCGGACGCCGCTACCAGCGCGTCGATGGTTCCCGAGAGCATCAGCGGCATGACCAGCGAGAAGCACACGCCCAAGCCCATGAAGAGGATGGACAACAGGAATTTCATCCGGTTGCCGCGGGTAATGTCCCTGAGGATGGATGTTTTGGTGGGTTGCATACGTACCTCCAACAATATAAAAAGCCGCCGGCATTGCGCCGGCGGCCTGTATGACGTGTGTAATACGTCTTTATCGTACCGATAAACAGGCAGATGGGCGCAGATATTCCTTGTGTGCGAAAACAGCAGACCCTTTGCGGATCATGACGATCGTGCTGAGATTTGACATCTGGCGCCCCCCTTTCCGTTACTATCTTTTCGTCTTATGCAGTATACGGGCATAAAAACGAGGTTGTCAAGGGGGTATTTACAGTTTTTTTCCGCGCAAGCCGGGAAAACTTTCCGCCCGGGCCGCGGCCGTATGATATACTAGTGCCAAGGAGTTGAACCCTATGCCGCGCCGCGCCGTACTTTTCCTGCTCACCCTGCTGCTTTTGCCGCTTTCCGCGCCCGCATCGGCCGCGGACGGGAACGCTTTGTTTGAAGCGGCTTTCGCCGCGTGGCTTTCGCCCGCGCAGGAAGCGCTGCAAAGCGGGGCTTACGCCCTGCGCGTGGGCGACAGCGCCTACGTTCCAACCGTCGCGCCGGAGATTACCCCCTTCGACCGGGAAATGATACTTCCGTCCG
>JAEWTC010000132.1 GCA_023459675.1 Bacillota bacterium
GCTAATCCAAAAGCTCGTCCTCCCAGGGCAGGAAACCGCCGCGCAGAAGGTCGTTCTGGCGGTAATGCTTGGGCGCAACGCCGATATGCTTTTTGAAAAGCCTGGAGAAGTAATACGGATCGTCATACCCCAGTTGCTTTGCGATTTCGTAAACAGGGTCGGCGGTAGAGCGCAGCCGTTCGCACGCGTGCCGCATTTTCAGGTTGATAAAGAAATCGATGGGCGTGCGGTTTGTGAATTTCAAAAACAAACTGTTCAGGTAGCTTTTCGACAGCCGGAAATACTCCGTGAGCTCATCCAGCGTCATATTGGCCGTCAGGTTGTCGTACATATAGCGGATCATCCGCGTGGCGAGCCGGTTCTGATCGCTGGCCGAATCCAACTTCTCCCGGTAATAGGTTTCCGATAGGATCAGCTGCAGCACGTGGGAAATGTAGATAAAATTCCCCTCGGTGTAGTTGGCGTCCAGCACGCGCAGCAGCAGCTCGAACAGGAACAGCATGCGCTGCGCCGACGCTTCCGTTTGGAACGACACCAGCCGCATCAGGAAAATAGGATACTGGCGGCTGTCGCTGCCTTTGAAATGCACCCAAAACAGGCTCCACGGGTTTTGAGGCGACGCGAAGTACTCGTGCGCTACCAGGCGCGGAATACACAGCGCCTGCCGCGGGCCAAGCGCGTAGGTTTGCCCCGCGACCTTTACGGTGCCCTCCCCGTCGGCGCAGTAGAGAAAAATATGTTCGTCCGCGCCATCCACACGTTTGCGGTAATGGTGTTTCGCCTTGGGAAAATACCCGACGTCCGTTACGTACAGCCGCCGGATAATCGGGTGCTGGGCAAACGCGGAAAAGGTCTCGGTCGGCAATACGATCATACGCTCGCCGGGAAACCCGTCCCGTTTTAAAATCTCACGCTCTTTCATGCGCTCACAATAGCACGATTGTGCAATATTGTCCATCCCCGCGCATAAAAATAAGGCACGCCGATGCGCGCCCCGGGGGCTTGTACGGCGGCGGCGCTGCATCCTCAGCAGCCCGCCGGTCAAAGCTCGATGATCTTTCCGCAGTAAAGCGTGTCCACGGCACTGCCAAGCTCCCGCGCAAGCACCGCAAACGCCGCATCTCCCGTGCAATGCCCGGTGATGATCTTTTCAACGCCCAGCCGGCGCAGCTCCCCCGCCAGCGCGCGCACTTCTTCCTCCGTGCGGATAAACAGATGCAGCCCGCCGATCAGCGCGCGCACCGCCCGCCCGGGAAAGCGCTCCATCGCCTCCAGCACGACGGTTTCCGCACCGGCGTGCGTGCAGCTGCTGAAAACCGCAATGCCCCCGTCCACCTCCAGCACAAGGCTTTGCTCGTGCTGGAACGCGTCCGGCGTCCAGCCGTTCCCATCGGGGGTGTACATGGAGGCGCGCTCCCCCTGTTTGGCCAGCCCTTCGGTGTGATGACCGATCACCCACGCGCCTGGATACAGCTCCGCGTCCCGATCCAGGTACGCAATCCGGTCGCCGTACGTTTCCAGAATGCCATCCCGGATGCCGATGTACTTGGGCGGTTCCTTGCCGATATCGTAGCATTTCTGTTTGGCGGCGGCGCGCAGCAGGAACTTCGCGTGCCGGTTCGCTTCGAAAAACGCTGGCATGCCGTCGCTATGATCGTAATGCGCGTGCGAAAGAACGCCGACCTCCACGTCCTCAATGGGGACGCCCAGCTTGCGCGCGTTTTGCAGGAACAGATCCGTTTCGCCCGTATCCAGAAGAACCGTATGCCCGTTGTGCTCAATATAGACGGATAACCCCCACTCGCCGCACAGCGGTTCCCGCGCGGTATTATCCGTTAACACCGTAGCTTTCATGGCTGGTGTTCCTCTTTTTTGTAGTTGCTCAGCGCAAGCACGCGCACCGACGTCCGCAGGTGCGTCTGAATGGAATCCCGCACCCTTTGCACGTCCCCGGTGCGCAGGCTTTGGATGATGTTGCCGTGTTCGATGATCGTGCTTTTACTGCGGCTGAGCCAATAGCGGCTGTTGAGCGTCTGCGGCATGAAGATATGCAAGAAGGTGCTGTATTGCAGGTTGAAAACGGAGATATCCATATAATGGAGCGGCGCAAAGTGGAAGCCTTCGTCCTCCAGCCAAAAGCGGCGCAGGTCCACGTCGTGCATGTTATCCAAAAGCGCCGCCTGATGATCGAGGCATTGCTGCATTTTGTCCATCGTCTGCTGCGCCTCGCTGCTTTGATAATTGCGGGCAAGGCTTTCGCAACAGTAGCATTCGATCATCTGGCGGACGTGAAAGGCTTCCCGGATATCGTTGCCGTCCGGCGTGTGCAGCTGAAAGCCGCGGTTGGGAAGAATGTCGATGTAGCGCTCGCGGTTCAGATTATTGAGCGCGTCGCGAACAGGCGTACGCGAAATGTTCAGCTGGGCGGCCAGCCGGGTTTCGCTGTAAATCACGCCGAACTGCAGCTCGCGCCGGTAGATCATTTCGCGCAGATGCTCGTACGCCAGGCTCTGCAGGGGCTTGTATTCGGTCATACCCATCGACACCTTTTATCTTTCATTCGTTGCACGCCATGGCCGTTCAAGCGATGCGCATATCGTAAAGTATACGAAAAGCCGCGCCGCACGGGAGATTGGTAACGGCCACCCGGATCATTTACAAATTAGCAATACCTCTTGTGCGCCTGCGTTTGATGTTGTACCGGCACAGCCGCCTTGTTGTTTCCCCATGCAGGCGATAATACAAGACGTCGGGTATCGGTCATGCCAAAAGTATCAGGCTTGGATATAGCACCTGCCTCAGTGATGCAGCGTATCCCCCGTCAGCTTCTGATAATACTTCACCAGCGCGCTGTGGTCCAAACCGTCGTCGCTGTCTCGCCGGAGGATTTTCATCATTTCCAGCACCGACTGCGTTAAGGGGATGGGGCTGTCATACTTGGCGGCGGCGTCCACAACGTTGTTTAAGTCCTTGATATGCAGGTTGATGCGGAAGCCCGGCTTGAAATTCTGGTCCATCATCATCGGCGCTTTTACGTTCATCACGGTGGAACCCGCAAGGCCGCCCTTGATGGCCTGGAAGATTTTCTCCGGCTCCACGCCGCATTGCTGCCCCAGCGTCATGGCTTCGGCAACGGCCGCGATGTTCACCGCGACGACGATCTGATTGCAGAGCTTGACGACGTTGCCGGCGCCGGCGTCGCCGCAGAGCACGACGGAGGAACCCATCTTTTCCAGGATCGGCTTCACCTTCTCGAAAACCTCCGGCTTGCCGCCGACCATGAAAGCCAGCGTGCCGTCGATCGCCTTGGGCTCGCCGCCGGAAACCGGGGCGTCCATCATCTCAACCCCTTTTGCCAGAAGCATTTCGGCAATCTCCCGGGAGGCGACGGGGTTGATGGACGAGCAATCCAACACGATGCTGCCGGACCGGAGCGTTTCCGCCGCGCCGTTTTCCCCAAACAGCGCTTCCTTGACCTGGGGCGAGTTGGGAACCATGGTGATGAGAACGTCCGCCTGGGCGGCGGCCTGCGCGTTGGTCTGCGCGGTTTCCGCGCCGGCGGCCGCGAGCTCGTCCATCGCTTCCCTGGAATATTTGTCGCTTACGATCAGCTGATACCCAGCCTTCAGCAGGTTCTTTGCCATGGGCTTACCCATGATGCCTAGCCCGATAAAACCGATTTTCATACGATGATCCTCCTGTTGTCCGAAAAGCGCATGAAGCGCCGTATTATAGAAAGCTTTTGACCTTATCCACGATATCCTGCGGCATCAGATGGTAGTAGCGGAGAAGCTCCTCGTAGCTCTGCGCGCTGGTGCCAAACGAATCCTGAATGCCGACGATGCCCACGGGAACGCGGCTTTGGGCGGGTCCCGCGCAAAGCGCTTCGCAGACCGCGGAACCCAAACCGCCAATCACGCTGGCCTCTTCCGCGGTCACGGCGGCGCGCATACCGGCGGCGGCCGCCTGCACGCCCTGGGTATCAAACGGCTTGATCGTCGCCACGTTGACAACCCTGGCCGAAATGCCTTCCGCCTCCAGCGTTTTGGCGGCTTCCAGCGCCTGATGCACCATGTAGCCCGTCGCAAACACAACGACGTCCGTGCCTTCGCGCAGCGTTTTTACCTTGCCGGGCACAAACGGCTCGGCGGGATCGGTGCATTCGGGCAAATCGTTGCGGTTGACGCGGATATAGCAGGGGCCGGGGATTTCCGCCATGGCTTTGACGATCTTCTCGGTCTCCACCGCGTCCGCCGGGGAAAACACCTGCATGTTGGGCAGCACGCGCATGATGGTGATATCGTCCACCGACTGATGGGTTTTACCATCTCCGAAATCGGAAAGCCCGGCGGACGAGCCGCAGATTTTCACGTTCAGGCAGGGAATGGC
>JAEWTC010000133.1 GCA_023459675.1 Bacillota bacterium
GCGGCAAACGCCGCGCCGCAAAACAATTGATTGCGCCAACCCATACGATACCCTATTTGCGCCGCCTGCGCAAGATTGAAGCTGTGATTTTTTACGCAAATCACGCGCAAAAATAAACAAAGGCGGCGCGCGCCGCCGCGTTTTGGGAAAGCAAGTACACATAAAAAACAAACCTTGCCCCGCGCCGGGCGTTTGCGCAGCGCGTACCCGGCAAACGCGCAAACGCCTTGCGCTTAAGCGCCGCGGCCCCGCGGCAGGCAGCGCCGTGGGCGATGAAAACCACAAATTTCCAGGGATGACAAATTTGCCCGCTTGTGCTATAGTAGGCAGCAACGATGAGGTTTGACCGGCAACGCCGGCGCACCTCATTTTTTTATGGACTTCAATACGCGCCCCAGGCGGAAAGGTGACGTGCGATGGTCTACAGCAATTGCAGGATACGGGGCCGGGAGGGCTTCTGGGACGTCGTCTGCGAGGACGGCCTTTTTCAAACCATACGAAAACACGAAGGCGCCGTACCCGCGGGCGCGTACGACGCGAAGGGCTGTATGCTGATGCCGCCGTTCGTGGAACCCCACATTCATCTGGACTGCGTGCTGACGGCGGGCATCCCCCACTACAACATGTCCGGCACGCTGTTTGAGGGCATCTCCACCTGGCAGGAATACAAAACCACGCAGCCGCTGCGGATTCCCGAAATCAAGGAGCGGGCGCGCATTGCCCTGCGCTCGATGGCCGAGTTCGGCGTGCAGTTCGTGCGCACGCACGTGGACGTAACCGAAACCTCCTTCCAGAGCGTGAAGGCGCTGCTGGAGCTTAGGGACGAGCTCAAGGGCACGATGGAGCTGCAGCTCGTGGCGTTTCCGCAGAACGGCATTTTATCGCAAAAAGGCGGCAAAGCGCTGATGGAGCGCGCCATGGAAATGGGCGTGGACTGCGTGGGCGGCATTCCGCATTACGAGTTCTGCCGCGAATACGGCGTGGAATCGATCAAGTTTATTTTCGACCTCGCCCAGCGCTACGGCGCGATGGTGGACGTGCACTGCGACGAGATGGACGACGAGCAGAGCCGGTATCTGGAAGTGCTGGCGACCGAAGCCTGGGAACGGGGCTGGGGCCTGCGCACCGTGGCGGCCCACACCTGCGCCATGGGCTCGTATAACGACGCGTACTGCACAAAGCTGTTCCGGGTCTTAAAGGAATCCGGCATCAACTTCAACTCCTGCCCCACCGAAAGCCTGCATCTGCAGGGCCGCGCCGACCGCTTCCCCAAGCGCCGCGGCATCACCCGCATCAAGGAGCTGCGCGACGCCGGGCTGAACGTTTGCCTGGGCCAGGATTCGATCGCCGACCCCTGGTATCCCATCGGCGTGGGCAATCTCCTCAGGGTGCTGGAAGCCGGGGTGCACGCGGGGCACATGATGGGCTACGCCGATCTGCAAACCTGCCTGGACCTGATCTCCGTCAACGGCGCGAAAAACCTCTGCCTGGGCGAGAGCTACGGCATTGAAGAGGGCCGCCCCGCACATTTCATCTTGCTGGACGGCAAGGACGATTACGAGGTGCTCCGCTTCCATTCCGCGGTGCTGTTATCCGTTCATAACGGGCGCGTGCTTGCCGAAAAAGCGCCGGCGCGCGCAGCCGTTTATGATATTTAAATTGGGGAGGGGATTTCCAATGAAACTCAACAGGTTGGTTGCAATGCTCCTGTCCGTCCTGATGCTTGGCACACTCGTAAACGCGGGCGCCGCGGACGACGCCATCAAGATCGGCGTTGTGTACTCGCTGACCGGCGGCACCGCCATCTCGGAAGCGTGCATGTACAATTCCACCATCATGGCGATTGACGAGATCAACGCCGCGGGCGGCGTGAACGGGCGGCAGATTGAATACGTGGTGAAAGATTACGCCACCGATCCCGATACGGCCGTGAAAGTGGTCAAAGACCTGATCCTCCAGGACGAGGTGGTGGCCATCGTCGGCCTGTACACCTCCTCTTCGCGCGTGGCGGTGGAGCCGGTTCTGGAAGAGTACGAAATCCCCCTCGTCTACCCCACGTTCTACGAAGGCGAAGTGCCCAATGATTACGTGGTGTACACCGGCTGCGTGCCCAACCAGCAGGGCGATTACTTTATCCCCTACCTGATGGCCAACGTTTCCAAAAACTTCTACCTGCTGGGCACCGATACCACCTACGCCTCCATCATCAACGAGCAGGCCAACGCGTTGATTACGGAGCTGGGCGGCACGGTGATCGGCCGCGAGCTGGTGCCCTCCGATACCAACCAGTTCTCCGACGTTATTGCCAAGATCAAGGAAACCGGCGGCAGCGACGGCTGCGTGGTGTACTGCAACTTAAACGGCGAAAGCGGCACGGCCTTCTATTCGCAGTTCGCGGTCGCGGGCCTGAGCGATAACTTCACCATCGCGTCCTTCATTATGGACGAGAGCTTCTCCACCGCTTTGGGCAGCGCCGCGGCGGGCACCTATGCCTCCGCCAACTACTTCAATTCCATTGACACCGAAGCCAACGCCAAGTACCTGGCCGCCTACGCCGCCAAATACGGCGAAGACGCCGCCAAGGCTGTGACCGCCGTGGGCGAAAGCGCATACGACGCGGTGTACCTGCTGTCGATGTCCCTTGCCAAGTGCGGCGACGACATTTCCACCCAGACCATCCTGGACAACTTCGCCGGCCTGACGTTCGACGCGCCCCAGGGCACGATCACGGTGGACGGCGAAACCCGCCACATCTACTGCAAGGCGCTGATCGGCCTGGTGCAGGACGACAGCACCATCAAAGTGGTGTTCGAAAGCGACGACGTAATCAAGCCCATCCCCGCCAAGTAAAACGGCGCAAACGGCACAATTTGCAGGCTGACCCTCCCCGCGCCCGCGCGCGGGGAGGGGTTCTCCGGTTCTTCCGGCGCGCGCCGGGCAGCGCCTTTGCATTTCACACGCATTGAGGTGAAACCATGTCCGTTTCCATGCTGGCGCAATTGCTGGTATCCGGCCTGTGCAATTCCTTCATCCTCCTGCTGGCGTCGCTGGGGCTTGTGATTATCCTTGGCTATATGAAGGTGGTCAACCTCGCGCACACGGAAATGCTGATGGTCGGCGCGTACCTCTGCTACTATTCCTACAAGGTGGCCGGGCTTCCGTTTATCCTCTGCCTGCTCATCGCGTTTGCCGCGTCGTTTTTGTTCGGCATGCTGGTGGAGCGCACGGTGATCCGCCATTTCTACGGAAAGGCGTCGGAAACGCTGCTTGCGACCTACGCCATCTCCATCCTT
>JAEWTC010000134.1 GCA_023459675.1 Bacillota bacterium
GAATGCTCAAGCGCAACATCGCCTCCATGGAGCTGGAGCCGGGCGCGATGCTCAGCGAGAACGAGCTTTCCGCCGCCATGGGCTTAAGCCGCACGCCGGTGCGCGAAGCGCTGATCGAGCTATCCAAAATCCGCATTGTGGAGATTTTGCCCCAGCGCGGCAGCCGCATCTCGCTGATCGATTACGGCTTTGTGGAAGAGAGCCGGTTCATGCGCATGGTGCTGGAGAAGGCGATTTTCGAGCTGGCCTGCGATATGGCCCCGGAGCTGGATTTTTCCGCCGCCGAAGCCAACGTCAAGCTCCAGCAGTTTTATTTTGAGAATCAACTCTACGATAAGCTCATGGAGCTGGACGACGCGTTTCACCGCGAGTTTTTCCGCCTGACGAACAAGATGCAGAGCTATCAGATGCTGGAAAGCATGACGCTGCATTTCGACCGCGTGCGTAACTTAAGCCTGTTTGCCGTTCGGGAGATCAAGATCGTTGAGGATCACCAGCGTTTGCTTGCCGCCGTGCAGGCGGGCGACAAGGAGCAGGTGTCCCAGCTGATTATGAAACACCTCAGCCGCTACAAGGTGGATAAGGACGAAATCTATTCCAAGTACCACGAGTATTTTACAAGATAGCTTATCCGGAAGACCGCCGACAAACCCCGTTTGGAGGCGGGAGGATAGCCTGTTGAAAGCAGCACTTCCGTCACCGCCCGCGCAGCGGCGCGGCGGCCCCCACCAGAATTTGCTGCATATCGCATAGCAAAAGAGCGCCGGGAACGGCGCTCTTTTCACGGGATCGTTTCCCTTAAATCCATCCGGCGCGACGGCGGCTAAAACACGCTGCCTGTGGAAAACAGGTAGTACAGATAATACCCGCCCGAGTACAGGTGCCACATCAGCAAAAGGATTGCGGCCAGAAAACCGGCGGCGCGGACGCGCAAACGGGTTTGGGTGCGCGCAAGCACGGCGGAGTTCAGCGCGCCTTTTTCGGCGTTCTCGCGCAGGCGGGCGCTTTGGGCGCGGTGCTGGTGGGCGGCGTTGAAAAACCGGGGCAGCGTGACGACCCACAGCAAAAAAGCGGCGTTCATGCCGGCCCAGGAAAAGTTGCCGTGGTTTTCGCGCAGACCGGTTTCGTAGAAAAACCCGGCCTCCAGCACGCCGATCAAAGCCGTCAGCAGGCAGAGGGCGAGCACGGGGTCGCGGAAATCACCCTTGCGATAGGTAAGCCCCAGCACCAGCAGCGGGAACGCCGCCATCAGCAGCATATTGCGCGCGGAGAGCAGCAGCTGCTGAAGGTTCAGCGAAAACGCAACGCCGCTGGTAAAGGGCACCACCACGCCCGTGTAGTAGAGGTACTGCATCAGGAAAAACGCGGCCGTGGGCAGAAACGAAAGCAGGATCTGTACAAAGAAGCGCGTGTGCTTTGGGTTTCTTATCCATAAAATAAGAAAGTATACGCCGCAGGCGGGCAGGAAGGCCTGCATGAAGGTGGGCTTGCAAACGACGCTGAACAAAAGCAGCGCCGCCAGCAGCGCCGCCTTTCCCCACGGCAGAAACGCGCCCGCGGCAGCCGCGCCGCCGCGTTTCCACGCGTACGCCAGATGCGCCGTGTAGAACACGCACAACAGCGAGGAGAGGATGGATACGATCTGCGTGGGGTTGTGCCACACGGTGGGCGAGCCGACGCCGAAATATACCGCCGGGTTGACGGCCGGAATGCGCACGGCGGTGACGAACATCGTACTGAGCGCGCAAAGCGTTGCGGCCGCCGCGGATATTTCCGGCGCGAGATACAGGTGCACAATGCGCTGCACCAGTACAAAGCCCAGCATTTTATATACCACGCATACGGCGGCCGCCGCCCACACGAAGGGTACGCCCAGCTTCAGCAGCACCGCGAAGTTCAGATGCCAGAACGGGTACACGATCCGGCTGGTGATGGAATGCAGGTCCCGGAAATCAAACCCCGAGGCGGTAACCGCGTGCAGGTAAATATCGCTGTTCTCCAGGGACGCCTCCCGGTAATAGATCATGGTTACGGCGGCGAAAAGCAGGCAGAAGGCCACCCAGAAGAATGCGTCAAAGCTGGATTTTTCCCTGTATTTTCGCAGATCCCGGTTTGCCTGCACAACGTCTTTATCCATCATGAACCTCCGTTTTCCTTACTGCGGCTGCACGGCCGGTTCCCGTTCGAGCGCGACCATCGCTTCGATGCTTTTCTGCAGGGTGTTCACGATGCGCAGCTTCTCCTCATTGGCCGGAGCGGCGGGGTTATAGCAAACGCCCTCGCCGAACGTGAGTGTTTTCAGCTTCTTGGACGCATAGGTGGGCACGAACACGGCGGCTTTCCCCGTTCGCTTGTAGAGGGCTGGCGCGAGCATCGCAAACCCGGTATACAGATCGCCGATGCCATCCTCCGCATAGCCGCGCTCGCCCTCTTTGGCGTTGTCGCCGCGCTCGGGGAAGATCAGCAGATTATCGCCCGCCTGCATCGCGTCGATCGTCAGGCGGAAAGTTTTAATCAGCGCGTGCGGGTTGCTGCGGTACACGGGGATCGCGTCCAGGCTTTGGTACGCCCATAGGAAGAACCGTGCGAACGCACGGGTCAGCGGCATTTTCAGGAAATCCGGGCACCAGGCCTGGCGTACGGCGGTGTTGCGGTAGAGATAATCCACAATCACGGCCTTGTCCATCATCTCGGCAATGCTCCACGGGCGGAAGGAAATCGGCACGTGCAGCGTCGCGGCCACGGGGCCGTACACCTCGCCGTGGTTGCACACCAGTACCACCGTTCCGTCCTCCAGGCCCTGCAGGTGCTCCTTGCCGATCACCGTGTGCGGCATCAGCAGCCGCAGGAAAAAGATGATGACCTTGAGGCCGAAGCGGTTCTTGTTTTTTTGCACCACTACGGTATCCAGCTGTTTGCGCAGCGCCGGGTTGTCCGCGTCGGTCAGGGTGAGGAAGCGCTTGAGCTTCTGGAAATGGCGGTTGTTCATCGGGAAGCGCAGCACGATCAAAAACGCGCCCGCGGTTAAAAGCAGCGGCGGCAAAATCATCAGCGGGCGGAAATCGTCGCGGATCTGGGAGAACTCGAGCGCCGCCAGATTTACATTCGCGGGCAGGCACAGGGCGGCCAGCAGCAGCAGGGCAATCAGCTGTCCCGCAAGAATGGAAAGCTCCGTAGCCACCGTGCGCATCGCGCCGTAGCCCTGCATATTTTCATGCAGCCGGTACTGCGCCACGGCGGTCATTTCCCGCTCCATCTCCGCAAGGCAGGTCACCGATACGCTCAACCCCGCCGAGCACAGCCCCAGCGTGCTGTACGTCATCAGCAGCGAAAACCCGTCCGTGAGCATCCGGTAAAACAGCACCAGCGCGTACAGCCACAAAAACAGGCCGATCAGCAGCAGGTTCAGCACGCCGGGCCTGCGGCGCTTCAGGCGGCCCAGCAGAAAATCGGTCACCTCGCGCATGATGATCGTGCACGCAACGGAGATGGCCAGGCAGGAGACGATCTCCCGGGTTGTGATGCCGATGAAGGTATACACCATGATCAGCGTCGTCTGCAGCGCGATCAGGATGATCGCGTGCATGCGCTGGTACGCGCCGTAGGCGTTCAATTGCCGCAGCTCCGTGGAAATGCGTTCCGCGGTTTCGTGGTCCGGCGTTTCGGGCGCTTTTTCCGTTGCGAGGGACCTGCGCCCGCGCCACAGGGTGTAGCCCTCCAAAAGCACGGACAGCCCGTAGCCGCCCAGCATATACCACGCGGTGGCCTGGGGCAGCGTGAGAAGGAACAGCAGCGCCATCAGCCCGGCAAGCAAAAGCTGCAGCAGGGCGAACAACAGGCCGAACGCGGGCTTGCCGATCCGCCCGCGCAGCACGCTTACAATCATCCGCCGCCCGATGGGGCTGCGTACGGTGAGCACAAGGGTGACCGCGGACAGCTCCCAGAAATGCGTCACGCGGGAGAACACCGGGTAGACGACCCACAGCATGAACGCCAGCAAGAACATGCAGGCGAGCAGCAGCGTGCCGAACACGCGCATGCGCTTTGTGAGGCTTTTCCTGCGCTCGCTGAGAAACGTCTGCGCGTAGGCGGAGGCCGCCGCGCCGCTCATAAACAGCGCGCCGCCAAACACCGGCGACAGCGTATACGCGCCGGAAACGGTCATGGAATACAGGTAGTTATACAGCGTCGGCAGCGACATCATCACCAGCATCACCCGCCGGGGCGACGCCCACGCCATGGTCTGCGCCTGTTGTTTTGCCAACGGTTATCGCTCCCTAGCTTACGATTGCTTTAATGCGGCGTATGCCTGCGGAGGAACTTTCTTCTTTCTGGATCGTAAACGAGCCGAGCTCGGCGGTGTTGTCCACGTGCGGGCCGCCGCAGATCTCCTTGGAGAAATCGCCCATGGTGTAGACCTTCACCTTTTCGCCGTACTTGCTTTCAAACAGGCCGATCGCGCCCTGCGCCTTGGCTTCCTCCACGGTCATTTCTTCCACGGTTACGGGCATTTTGGCGGCGATGACGTCGTTGACGATCTTCTCCACCCGGCTAAGCTCTTCGGGCGTCACCTTGCGGCCGAAGGAGAAGTCAAACCGCAGGCGTTCGGCGGTGATGTTGGAGCCCTTCTGCGCCACCTCGTCGCCCAGCACAAGGCGCAGCGCTTTGTGCAGAAGGTGCGTGGCGGTGTGCAGCTTCGTGGTCTGCTCGCTGTGGTCGGCCAGGCCGCCCTTGAAGGTCTGCTCCGCGCCTGCGTGGCTTTTTTCCTGATGCTCCTTGAAGCTCGCCTCGTAACCGGCCTTGTCCACGGTCAGGCCTTTTTCCTTGGCAAGCTCGATGGTCATTTCAATGGGGAAGCCGTAGGTATCGTACAGGTGGAACGCGCTCAGGCCGTCGATCTGCGTACCGCTGAGCTTGCCCGTGATCTTGTCGAATTCCTTCGTGCCCTGGTCCAGGGTCTTGGCAAAGCGGGTTTCTTCCATGGAAAGCTGTTCCAGAATGAACGCGCCGTTGCGGGCGAGCTCCGGGTACACGCTTTGGTACTGGCCGATGATCACGCCCGCGATCTCGCCCGTAAAGCCGGCGGGGAGGGAAAGCTCCATGCCGTAGCGCACGGCGCGGCGGATGAGGCGGCGCAGCACGTAGCCCTGCCCCACGTTGGAGGGCGCCATGCCCCGGTCGTCGCCCAGGATGAAGGTGGCGGTGCGCACGTGGTCCGCCACGATGCGGAACGCCTTTTTGTTGCTCTGGTAGGTTTTGCCGCTCAGCTGCGCGATCTTTGCGAGGATGTTCATAAACAGGTCGGTTTCGTAAACGTTGTCCTTGCCCGTCAGCACGCAGATGGTGCGCTCCAGCCCCATGCCGGTATCCACGTTGGGCTGGGACAGCGGAACGTAGCTGCCGTCCGCCGTTTTGTTATACTGCATGAACACGTCGTTCCAGATCTCCAGATACCGCCCGCAGGAGCAGGCGGGGGAGCAGTCCGGCCCGCAGGGGGCTTTGTCGGTGATAATGAACATTTCGGAGTCCGGCCCGCAGGGGCCGGTGGCGCCGGCGGGGCCCCACCAGTTGTTTTCCTTGGGCAGGAAGAAAACCCGGTCGGCGGGCACGCCGCAGGCGCGCCAGAGCGCGGCGCTTTCCTCGTCCCGCGGGGCGTTCTCGTCGCCCTCGAACACGGAAAACGCCAGCTTGTCCTTGGGGATGCCAAGGTATTGTTCGCTCGTTAAAAACTCCCAGCTCCAAGGGATCATTTCTTTCTTGAAATAATCGCCCAGGGACCAGTTACCCATCATCTCAAAAAACGTCAGGTGGCTAGCGTCGCCCACGTCGTCGATGTCGCCGGTGCGGATGCACTTCTGCACGTCCGTCAGGCGCGTGCCCTCGGGATGCTTTTCCCCCAGCAGATACGGCACCAGCGGATGCATGCCCGCCGTGGTGAACAGCACCGTGGGATCGTTTTCCGGAATCAGCGACGCGCTGGAAATCACGGCGTGGCCGCGGTCCTTAAAAAACTGCAGGAACATCGACCGGAGCTGGCTGGAGGTTAAGAGTTTCATGGAATGATCTCCTTGTGTGCAAAATTGCGCATATACCGTTTCATTATAGGGTTTGCCGGGGTGTATGTCAAACGATCAGCGTTTGTTTTCTGCGGTTTTCCGCGCCGGAACCGCTCTTTTTGCGCGGCGGCGCGGCTTGACAGGCAAACGCCGGAACGGTAGTATAAAATCATCGCAAAAGGAAGTTCGCACCGCAAGAGGAGCAGCGTATGAAACCGGATCAGGGCGCCCCGGGGAAGCCTCCGCGCCGCAGCCATACGGCGCCTGTTCCCGGCATGCCCTACCGCCTGCATACCCAGCCGGACGACGGCGCTTCGCCGGACGTCGGGCGGGAGCCGGAGTTCATCGAATCCGCGCCTATGGCCCGGCGTTTCGCCGTCATGGAACGCGCGTATAACCCCTGGGAGGAACAGGGCTGGGCGGGCGGCGGCGAAACGCCGTACGCCGCGCCTGCGGACGCACAGCTGCCGCCGGACGCCGGGCTTCCGCCGGAAGAGCGGTTCTTTTCGCCCATGCCCGAGCTGCGCCGCAAACCGCCCGATCCCTACGCCCCGCCCCACCCGCCGGATGCCGGAAACGCCGCGTATCCGCCGTATGCCGAGCCTTACGGGGAACCCTACGCCCAGCCGTACGCCCAGCCGTACGGAGATCGGAATACCGCGCCGTACGCCGAGCCTTACGGAGAACCGTATGCCGAGCCTTACGGGGAACCGTATGCCGAGCCTTACAAAGAACCTTACGCCGAGCCTTACGGAGAACCGTATGCCGAGCCGTACGGGGAACCGTACGCCGAGCCTTACGAAGAACCGTACGCCGAGCCGTACGGGGAACCCTACCCGGAGGGCGACGAGCCCGCGGAGCCCGAGGCGCAGGCGCCTCCCGCGGCCCCGCCGCAGCCCGGCAAACGCCGCGCCGAACCCTGGCGCATCGCGGTGATCTTGAGCTGCATCGCCGGGCTTCTGTTCTGCGGGGTGGAAATCTTCCGCATCGCCCAAAGCGTTGCGGAAAGCGAGGCGGACATCCAGGCATACCGCGCCGTGTACCTGAAGGAAAACAACGTCGATTTTATGCGCGGCGCCGTGGCCGTGGCGCTGCGGCCGCCCGGGGAAACCTATCCGCCTACGCCGTCGCCCGTGCCGGTGCAAACGCCGTCGCCCACGCCGCGCATCCAGCAGAACGATCCGCTGATCGCGGCCATGAGCGCGGGCAGCATCAACCCGGATCAATCGGTGGCCCCGGGGGAGGCGACCCCCGCCCCCCGCAGCGCGCCCACCGGCTACCCGCTCAACCCCCTGCTCGTCATCCGGGACGATATCGCCGCCCTGCGGACCGAGAACGCGGATATCGTGGGCCGCCTGAACATCGGCGGCGTGCTCAGCGAGCTGGTGGTGCAGCGCAACAACACCTACTATTTGAACCATAACGCCATGGGCGCTTACTCCGGCTACGGCGCGGTGTTTGCGGACGAGAACGTCGATTTCCGCGTGCCGCCGGAAAACATCGTGCTCTACGCGCGCACCGCCAACGAAGGCAAAACCTTCGCGCCGCTTGTCCAGTACGAAAGTCAGGGCATCGATTTTGCCGGCCCCCATGCGTTTTTCTCCTTCGATACCCTGTACGAGCAGGCGCGCTACGTGATCATCGCCGTTGTGAAAACGAGCGCGGACCCGGCCTCGGCCGACGCGCTATCCTATCGGCGCTTCACCTTCCTGACGGACGCCGAGATGCTCGCCTTCGCAAGGGACGCCATGGAAATGAGCCTCTACAACTTCAATGTAAGCGTAGTCCCCACCGACCGCCTGCTGACCCTGATCACCCTGGCCGACGGCGGAGATTCCTCCGGCCTGGTCATCCTCTGCCGCATGCTTCGTGAAGGGGAGAGCGACGGCGTATTGCAGCAGGACGGCGCCGCTCCCTAACCGCCCGCCGCCCGCGGTTTTTCCGCGGGAACAGGTGGGCCGCCCGGCGTGGCGAAACCTCATCACATCACCCTAAGGAGGCGAAAGAAACGATGCAGGAAGCTTCGATATTTCCCGGAGAGCTGCTGCTGCCCGGCCCGCAGGTCAACCCCACCGCGTGGGCCTGCGTGGCCTGCGACCAGTATACGTCCCAGCCCGATTACTGGCGGGAGGCGGAAGCGCTGGTGGGCGATCACCCCAGCGCGCTGCGCCTGATTCTGCCGGAAATTTACTTAAACGATGCGGACGCCCGCATTCCGGCCATCCACGAAACCATGCGCGCGTATCTTGCGGCGGGCGTTCTGCAACCGCGCGTCCGGCACGGCTACGTTCTGGTGGAGCGGTCCACGGGGCAGGGAACGCGGCTTGGGCTGGTAGCGCTTCTGGATCTGGAAACGTATGAGTTTACGCCGGGTACAGTAAAGCCCGTCCGGGCAACGGAGGGCACCATCCTGGAGCGCATCCCCCCGCGGCTTCAAATCCGCCGCGGCGCGCCGCTGGAGCTAAGCCATGTGCTGGTGCTCTATGACGACGCCCTGCATACCGTGACCGAGCCCCTGCACGACCGGCGGCAAAACCTGCAAACCCTCTACGACTTTCCCCTGATGCTGGGCGGCGGGCACATCAAGGGCTACGCCGTGACCGAACAATCGGACCTGGACGCTGTTTCGCAGGCCCTCGGCAGCCTGCAAACGCAGGGCGGCATGCTGTTTGCCGTGGGCGACGGCAACCACAGCCTCGCCACCGCCAAGGCGTACTGGGAGGAAATAAAGAAAACCCTTCCGGCGGCGGCGCATGCAACGCATCCCGCTCGCTTTGCCATGGTAGAGCTCGAAAACATTCACAGCGAAGCGCTGGTGTTCGAGCCCATCCACCGCGTGCTCACGGGGTTCGACGGCGACGATCTGCTTACCGACCTGCAAGCCTACGCCGTGGAGAAAGGCTGGGCGCTGGCCTCCGGCGGCAAGGGCCACCGGATTACGGTCGTATACGAGGGCAAGGAAGTCACCCTGAACGTAAGCGGCTCAGGAAGCGCCCTGGCCGTGGGCACCCTGCAAACCTTTCTGGACGCTTGGATGCGCGGCCGGCCGGGCGTGGCGCTGGACTATGTACACGGCGAGGAAACGGCGCGCACGCTTGCGCGGCAGGCGAACACCGTTGCATTTTTGCTGCCCGCTTTGCATAAAAACGAATTATTCCCCGCCGTGGAGCAATTGGGCATCCTCCCGCGCAAGACCTTTTCCATGGGCGAGGCCCACGAGAAGCGGTATTACGTGGAAGCCCGCAAAATTCAACCCTGATGGCGCGCGGGGAAAACGGATCCGGCAAACGCGCCGGATCCGTTTTTGCTTTCCTCCGCTTTCGAACGGGTGAAATTGGTGGAATAATCGCCGGAACGGCCACGAAAAATCCTTGACAAAAACCGATTGTTCATACATAATATTCGAATAATTATGCAAGAGGGGGCATTGCAATGGCGCAAAGGCCGGATGTCAAAAAAGTAGTTCTCGCCTATTCGGGCGGACTGGATACTTCCGTGATTATTCCGTGGCTCAAGGAGAATTACGGCGGCTGCGAAGTGGTTGCCGTATCGGCGGACGTGGGGCAGGGCGCGGAGCTGGACGGGCTTAATGAAAAAGCGCTGCGCACGGGCGCGAGCAAGCTGTACATCGAAGACCTCAAAGAGGAATTCATCACCGATTTTATCTACCCCACCATGAAGGCCGGGGCGGTGTACGAGGGCCAGTATTTGCTGGGCACCAGCTTCGCGCGCCCGATCATCGCCAAGCGCATCGTGGAAATCGCCCTGCAGGAAAATGCGGACGCCATCTGCCACGGCTGCACCGGCAAGGGCAACGATCAGGTGCGGTTCGAGCTTGCCATCAAGGCCTACGCGCCGGATATGAAGATCATCGCCCCGTGGCGCGAGTGGGAACTTAAAAGCCGCGAGGACGAAATCGCCTACGCCGAAGCCCGCAACATTCCGCTGAAAATCAACCGTGAAACCAACTATTCCAAGGATAAGAACCTCTGGCATCTCTCCCACGAGGGCATGGATCTGGAAAACCCGGCCAACGAGCCCAAGTACCAGAAGCCCGGCTTTCTGGAAATGTGCCTAAGCCCGGAGCAGGCGCCCGACCGCCCCACGTACGTGAAGATCTCTTTTGAAAAAGGCATTCCCGTGGCGGTGGACGGCGTAAAGCTTTCGCCCGTGCAGCTGATTGAAAAGCTGAACCAGCTGGGCGGCGCCAACGGCGTGGGCCTGGTGGACATGGTGGAAAACCGCCTCGTGGGCATGAAGAGCCGCGGCGTGTACGAAACCCCCGGCGGCACCATTCTCTACCGCGCGCACGAAGCGCTGGAAACCCTCTGCCTGGACCGGGATACCCAGCATTACAAGCAAGTCGTCGCCGCCCGCTTTGCGGAGCTGGTGTACTTCGGCCAGTGGTTCACGCCGCTGCGCGAAGCGCTTTCGGCGTTCGTGGATCAAACGCAGACCTTCGTCACCGGCGACGTCACCCTGAAGCTCTACAAGGGAAACGTGATGCCCGCGGGCATCACAAGCCCCTACAGCCTCTATTCCGAGGAGATCGCTACCTTCAACGAGGACGAGGTCTATAACCAGAACGATTCGGCGGGCTTCATCGCGCTGTTCGGCCTGCCCTCCGTTGTCAGAGCCAAGATGCTCAAAAAGGGTCAATAAGCGATGGTTACGGTATTCGTCAACGGGTCGGGCGGCACGACGGGGCTGAGGATTCACCAGCGGCTTTCGCTGCGCTCCGACCTCCGGCTTTTAAGCCTGCCCGAGGAGGCCCGCAAGGATGCGGACGCCCAGGCCGCCTTGGCCCAGCAGGCGGACCTCACCGTGCTCTGCCTTCCGGACGACGGGGCGCGCTCTTTCTTCGCGGCGCTGGGAAACGCGGACGTGAAGGTGTTGGACACGTCCACGGCCTTCCGTACGGACGCGCATTTCGCCTACGGCTTTCCCGAGCTCTCCAAGCGGCATGAGGAAGCCATCCGCACCTCCAACCGGGTTGCCAACACCGGCTGCCACGCCGCGGGGGCGATCGCGCTTTTATACCCGCTGCTCACGACCGGGGTCATCGCGCCCGATATGCCGCTTTCCATCAGCTCCATCACCGGCTATTCCGGCGGCGGCAAGCCGATGATCGCGGAATACGAAGCCGAGAACCGCCCCGAAGCCCTCAGCGCGCCCCGCGCCTACGCGGTTACCCAAAACCACAAGCATATCCCCGAAATCGTCAAGGTATGCGGGCTTCATGAGCCGCCCGTGTTCCAGCCGGTCGTCGCGGATTTTTACAACGGCATGCTCGTGTCCATCCCGCTGCACCCGCGGTTGATGGACAACCCACTGGAGGTGGACGGCCTGACGGCCCTGTACCGAGCGCATTACGAAGGCAAGACGATGATGCGGGTTTTGGACCCAAACCCGGAACCCACGCTTGCCGCCAACGCGCTCAAAGACAGCGATGCGATGGAGATTTTTATGACCGGCGGCGGCGGGCGGATGATTGCCTGCGCGCGGTTTGACAATCTCGGCAAAGGCGCGTGCGGCATGG
>JAEWTC010000135.1 GCA_023459675.1 Bacillota bacterium
GTTACAGCCTGCCCGGCTTCGTGTTCAGCGTAGGCATTTCCCCGCCCCTTGCCGCCGCGACGCTGCAGAGCATCCGCTCGCTGCGCAAAAACCCGCAGATTATGAACGATATGAAACGCAACATCGACACGTTCGTGGCGGAGGCGAAAAAGCGCAATCTCGATATCTGCCTTGCAGGGCATTCCGCCGTGATCCCCGTGCTGGTCGGCAAGGATGAGGACGCCTTCGATCTCTCCAACAAGATGCGCGAAAACGGCGTGTTCGTGCCGCCCGCGGTTTACCCTGCCGTACCCAAAAACAAGGCGCGCCTGCGTTTCTGCGTTATCAGCGAGCATAAGCCCGAACAGATTGTGCAGGCGCTGGATACGCTGGTCCGGCTCGCCGATGAAACGGGCATCAAGCTTCCTTCGCCGCAATAACCAGGCAACGAAAAAGAGCGTACCGCACGGTACGCTCTTTTTTGCCGTTTTGCTTACATCAGTTTGCCTTCCAGCAGATGGTCCACCAGTGCGATGGCTTTGGTCAGGCGCTGCTCGTAGCTGCCGCCGAGGATCACGATTTTTTCTCCGAAGCCCTGCGCCTTGTACATTCCCAGCAACCGGTCGCTGAGCAATTTCCGTTTTTCCTGATCGCCGTTCAAACGCTGCCCGTCGCTCACCCAGCGGACGTCGGGCAGCAGGAACAAAAGCTGATCGTACCGGCCCGGATCAATGTACGCCTCCACCAGCTCGTTGCGGCGGCCCAGGTACAGCTCGCTGAAATAATCGGTGTAGGTGGCGTCGGTATCGAAAAAACAGACGCGGTTTGCCGCGCGCAGCGCATGATAGTCCTGCTCATACTGCAAATGCGCGATCCGGCCGAAATCGGTGTCCGTAAACACGGTTTCATCGTTGCCCAGATAATCCCGCGCGTAATAACGGCCCACCTCTTCCGACCAGGAGGTGTTGTACAGCTTTGCCAGGCATTTGGTCAGCGTTGTTTTACCGCAGCTTTCCGTGCCCGCGATCAGCACCTTCTTGGCGAAAAACGGGCGGGCGGAGCCCAGAATATAATCCCAGTTGCCCAGAATATCGTTGCGGATATCGGTTGCCGAGATCGGAAAGCGGGTGCGTTTGGGATCGAAAATCTCCACGGCGGATTCCGGGAAATACTGCTTGAGCATGTCCTGGAACTTCATATCCCCGGCAAAGAACGCGTCAATTTTCTCAGGAACCACGTTTCGCATCTCGCGGCACCACTCCGGCCAGCCGGAGGGATACCGCGGGATGGAATCTTCAATGAGAACGCGCACCACGATGTGCTCCATGTCCTGCACTTGCTGGTTAAACCATTGCTTGCGCAGCTGATAGGTAATCACCGGCAGCCCTGCCTGCCTGCAGAGATCCACGGTCTCCTGCTCGTTATCGGAAATGACCACAATCAGCTTTTCGCATTTGGTGGACGCTTCGATAATCTGGTACAGGTGGCCTCTGTGCGGCGGGCAGAAACGCCCGAAGTAAACGCCTACTTTATACATGCAAGGCAGCCTCCCTTGATGGTGTCTGACAATCAGTATAGCGTTTTTCCGGGGTTTTCACAAGATTGCAAGGCGTTTACACCCTGTATTGTTCGGGGTCCAGCTGCGGCGCGTTTTTCAACAGATAGCGCTCCGCTTCCGCGTTCCAAAGCCCGCCGGTTTTGGCGCAAAGAACGGCCAGCTCTTTAAACAGCGGGTTCGTCTTCCCCAACTCGGTAAAATCGTCGATGGCGGTCAGCGGCAGGCAGATGTGCGTATAGAGAAGCTTTTTCCCGCCGGGTACGTGCGGAAGGTTCAGAATGGTTTCCTTCGCCGCGTCGATCCCGCCGATATGCGTTACCAGAATGGCCGGGTTCAGAAAGTTCTCCCCCGCCATCCGCAGCGCTTCCAGCATATCGTCCGTATTGCCGCCGGAGGTGCCCACCACGTGCGTGGCATTGTAGTGAACGTTATAGAAATTGAACTGCGCGGAAAACGCCGGGTTGGTGGGCCCTGCGAAGAAATTCAGGCAGCCGTCGTGCGCGAGGATCGCGTCGCCCTGCTCCACCACCGCGGGTACCGGCGCCATGATATACACTTCGTCGTACCCGTTGCCGCCCGAAAGCTTCTTCAGCTCCTCCACGGGGTTTTCAAGCCCTTTGGTATTGAGGTAGATCAATTCCACACCATGGCGCGCGGCTTCCTGCGGGGACAGGATTTTCCGCGCATGCGCAAGGCGCGCGTCGTCGATATCGGTCACGACAAGCTTTGCGCTGCGCCGGTCGCGATGCACCATGTAGTCGATCATCGCCAGCCCCATAGGGCCTGCTCCGGCGAGAATCGCCGCGGCGCCGCCCTGCCGGATATCCATAACGTGCGTATACTCCCCCTGCGCCGTGTGATAACAGGCGTGAACCGCGCCGATGACGCAGGACAGCGGTTCGGACAGCGAGGCGGCAAAAAACGCTTCCCCTTCATACGGGAGCACATTTCCCTGCTCGACGTAGACGGCGGGGATGATGGCGTACGTCGCGTCTCCCCCGATATATGGGAAGGAATAGCCGGCCGCATCATACGTACCCTTGAGCGCGGGCTGCAGGGAAACGCGCTGCCCGGCGTGGTAACGGCCTTGCAACGCCGTTCCCACCGCAACGATTTCCGCCGAAAACTCGTGCCCGACAATAACGGGGTTATTCGCCACGTCGTTTGGTACGCGCTTGTGATCGCTTCCCTGCATGGCCGCCTTGTAGGTGGACATGCAGATGCTGTCGGAGATGATCTTGATCAGAATTTCATCGTTTTGAATGGCGGGAAGCTCGAAGCTTTCCAGCCTGAGGTCGTTTTTCCCATAAAGGCGCAATGCGGTAG
>JAEWTC010000136.1 GCA_023459675.1 Bacillota bacterium
ACTCCGAACGCCGTACCGGCCACGTGGAGCGCTCCTTTAACCTCGAAGGCATCAACGCGGACGCCATCGCCGCCGACTATAAAAACGGCGTGCTGCTGGTGACCCTGCCCAAGATCAAACCCGCGCCTAAACCCGAGCCCAAGAAAATCTCCATCACCGGTGAGGAGTAAGGCCGCGGCCGAGGATACGCCCAAGGGCGAAAAAAAGCCGCACCCGCAAGGGTGCGGCTTTTCCCATGCCCTTTTGGCGGTACGCTCAGGCGCGGCCGTTTGCCCGATCACTCCATATTTGCGCCACGTAAGCGGCTGTGCGCCGGATCCGCCGCCTGTATAGAATTTGGCGCAGCGCGCATGCCTGTTCGCCGTATTTGAATACGCTATGCTCGCATGTTGATTTCCCGAATATCCGAAAAAGCGCGGCCTGTTTGCCTTCATGCCGCGCGGCTGCGCGCCCTGTACGCTGCGGCCGGCGGGAAGATCGCCTGGCAAAATATTCCGGCCAACGCGCATTGACATTAAAAAATCATGCGCCTATAATGTTAGCGTGCTAACATTATAGGCGCGTATGCCGACGTCGGGAGGCGATCTCATGCCCGTTCCAAGAAGGGTTGGATATGCGATCCGATCCGTTTCCCATCTGGTGAGGAATTGCATCGACCAAACGATCACGCAGAACGAACATCACGGCGTTACCGGCATGCAGGCCTGGATAATTGGGTATTTATACCGGCAACGGGAAACGCGGGAGTCGTTTCAGCATGATCTGGAGATCGAGTTCAACATCCGGCGTTCCACCGCGACCGGGCTTTTGCAGCGGATGGAACGCGACGGGCTGTTACAAAGGGAAGCGATCGCTTCGGAC
Organism: Bacillota bacterium; assembly: GCA_023459675.1. Taxonomy (GTDB): domain Bacteria; phylum Bacillota; class Clostridia; order Christensenellales; family Aristaeellaceae; genus CAXXOK01. Next base: position 862 of record JAEWTC010000136.1, read on the forward strand.
GCGCGGCGCAAGAAAATCACGCTCACGCCCAAGGGCATCGCCATCCACGAGAGCGTCATGCGCGTCTTAGACCAGGTGGAGCAAAGAATCACCCATGGGCTGACCCATGAGGAAACCGAAACCCTGTTCGGGATTCTGGATAAAATCCAAAAAAACCTCGAATAGTCTCTCTCCGCGGCTGTGCGCCCGGGGAAACCCTGCAGGATCGACGGAGGACTGCTATGATCAAACGGTTGCTTCAATGTGTCCGGGAATACAAAACGGCATCTATTTTAACCCCAATTTGCGTCACCATGGAAAGCGCGATGGAGGTGGTCATCCCGCTGCTGATGGCCAGCCTGATTGACAAGGGCATCGAGGCCGGCAACATGGCGCACGTTTGGAAAATCGGCGCGCTGCTGGTGCTGGGGGCGCTGGTTTCGCTCCTGTTCGGCGCGCTGGGCGGCAGCTGCGCGGCCAAGGCCGGCGCGGGATTCGCGCGCAACCTCCGGCACGACATTTTTTACGGCGTGCAGAAATTTTCGTTTTCCAACATCGATAAATTTTCCGCCTCCGGCATCGTAACACGCCTCACAACCGACGTGACGAACATCCAGAACGCCTATATGATGCTCATCCGCATGGCGGTGCGCGCGCCGTCGATGATCGTCTTTTCGCTGATCATGGCGTTTTCCATCAACCGGCAGGTGTCGCTGATCTTTCTAGGTATTATCCCGTTCCTGGGCGTGGCGCTGTACGTGATCATCCGAAACGTTCACCCGATCTTTCAACGGGTGTTCAAAACGTACGACAAGCTCAACAACATCGTGCAGGAAAACCTGCGGGGTATCCGCGTGGTGAAGTCGTTCGTACGCGAGGAACACGAAAAGGCGAAATTCGCCGAAGTGTCGCAAAAGATCTTTACGGACTTCACCAAGGCGGAGAAAATAATCGCCTTCAACGGGCCGCTGATGCAGTTCTGCGTGTACGTGTGCATGCTGCTGATCGCGTGGGTGAGCGCGAAGCTGATCGTGGCGGGCTCCATGAGCACGGGCCAGCTCGTGAGCCTGATTTCCTACATTATGATGATTCTCATGAGCCTGATGATGCTCTCCTTCCTGTTTATCATGGTCATCATTTCCCGCGCCTCGGTAGAACGGGTTTCGGAAATACTGACCGAGGTCCCCGATCTGGCGAACCCTAAAACGCCCGTGTATACGGTGGCGGACGGTTCAATCTCCTTGCGGGACGTCGATTTCAGCTACGCCAAGCAGGCGGACAAGCTGTGCCTGAGCGGCGTGAACCTCGACATCCGCTCGGGTGAAACCATCGGCATCATCGGCGGCACGGGCAGCTCCAAATCTACGCTGGTGCAGCTGATCCCAAGGTTGTACGACGTGACGGCCGGAGAGCTCCTCGTGGGCGGCAGGGACGTGCGCGATTACGACGTCGAAACGCTGCGAAACGCCGTAGCTGTTGTGCTGCAGAAAAACGTGCTGTTTTCCGGCACCATCAAAGAAAACCTGCGCTGGGGCAACCCGGACGCGACGGACGAAGAGCTGATCCACGCCTGCAAGCTCGCCCAGGCGGACGAGTTTATCCGCGCTTTCCCGGACGGGTACGACACCCACATCGAGCAGGGCGGCGCCAACGTATCGGGCGGGCAGAAGCAGCGGCTGTGCATTGCCCGGGCGCTTCTAAAAAAGCCCAAGATCCTCATTTTGGACGATTCGACCAGCGCCGTGGATACGCGCACAGACGCGGCACTGCGCACGGCTTTCCGCGAGGAGCTGCCCGATACCACAAAGCTGATTATCGCCCAGCGCATCTCCTCCATCAGCGACGCGGACAGGATCCTCGTGATGGAAAGCGGCAGGATCGACGCCGCAGGCACGCATGAGGAGCTTCTGCAAACCAATAGAATCTACCAGGAAGTCTATCATTCGCAGATGAAGGGGGGCGATTTTGATGATGAGGGGCGGTAGAATGCAACCGGGAGCCCACGGCAAACCGGAAAACCTCCGAAAGACCGTCAAACGCCTCATGGCCTATATTACGGGACGATACAAGGCGCTTTTCACCGCCGTGCTCTGCCTGATCATCGTCAGCGCGGTCACGGGCGTCGTGTCCTCGCTTTTCATCCGCTCGCTGATCGACGATTACATCGCGCCGTTGCTGCTCACCGCCGCGCCGGATTTCTCCGGCCTGCTGCGGGCAGTGCTGACGGTGGGCGCCGTCTGCATGACCGGCGTTCTCGCCACGCTGTTTTATAACCGCATCATGGTGACGATTTCACAGGGCGTGCTTAAAAAAGTACGCGACGATATGTTTGCCGGCATGCAGGCGCTGCCTGTGAAGTATTTCGATACGCACACCCACGGCGACGTGATGAGCCATTACACCAACGACACGGATACGCTCAGGCAGATGATTTCCATGAGCATCCCGCAGCTGTTCTCCTCCGCGATCACGATCGTCGCCGTGTTTGCCGCGATGCTATCCATCAGCGTGTGGCTCACCGCAGTGGTGCTCGTTTTCCTCGCGGTGATGCTGACCGTAACCAAGAAAATCGGCGGAAAATCCGCGAAGTACTTCAAAGGGCAGCAGAAATCGCTGGGCGGGGTGAACGGCTTCATTGAAGAGATCATCAATGGCCAGAAGGTTGTGAAGGTGTTCTGCCACGAGCGCCAGGCCGAGGCTGAGTTTGACCAAAGGAACGACGAGCTGTTTGCCAACGCTGACAAAGCCAACCGCTACGCCAATATCTTTATGCCCATCATGATCAACATCGGCAACCTCCAGTATGTGCTGATCGCCATCGCGGGCGGCGCGCTGGCCATCGGCGGCGTCGGCGGGCTGACGCTGGGCGGAATCGCATCCTTCCTGACGCTGAGCAAGAGCTTCAGCCAGCCGATCACCCAGATCGCGCAGCAGCTGAACTCCGTCATCATGGCGTTTGCGGGCGCGGAGCGGATTTTTAAGCTGATGGACGAAACGCCGGAACAGGACGACGGCTACGTGACGCTCGTCAACGCGGCGATGGAAAACGGCAGCCTGACCGAAGCCGCGCAGCGCACGGGCCTGTGGGCATGGAAGCATCCGCACCGTGAGGACGGTTCCGTTACCTATACGCAGCTTAAGGGAGACGTGCAGTTTCTGGACGTGGATTTCGGCTACGAACCCGGCAAGCTGGTGCTGCACGACGTTTCACTGTTCGCCAAACCCGGCCAGAAGATCGCTTTCGTGGGCGCGACGGGCGCGGGCAAAACCACGATCACCAACCTGATCAACCGGTTTTACGATATCGCGGACGGTAAAATCCGCTACGACGGCATCAACATCAACAAAATTAAGAAAGGCGACCTGCGGCGTTCGCTGGGCATGGTGCTGCAGGATACCCGCCTGTTTACAGGCACGGTGATGGAGAATATTCGCTACGGGCGGCTGAACGCGACGGACGATGAGGTGATCGCAGCCGCGAAGCTTGCCAACGCGCACGATTTCATCACGCGCCTGCCGGAAGGGTACCAAACGCAGATCACGGGTGACGGCGGCCGCCTGTCCCAAGGCCAGCGGCAGCTGTTATCCATCGCCCGCGCCGCGGTGGCCGATCCGCCGGTGATGATTTTGGACGAGGCGACCTCCTCCATCGACACCCGCACGGAAGCGCTGGTGCAAAAGGGCATGGACCAGCTGATGAACGGGCGCACGGTGTTCGTGATCGCGCACCGCCTGTCCACCGTGCAAAACTCCCAGGCCATTCTGGTGCTGGAGGACGGGCGCATTATCGAGCGCGGCGACCATAGCACGCTGCTCCAGCAAAAGGGCATGTACTACCAGTTCTATACCGGGGCGTTCAGTTGATAATGAGGAATGTGGAATGAGGAATGTGGAATTGATGAAGGATTGCTCCGCAATCTCTGAATGATTTCCGATCAGGCTTCAGACGCTCTTTAGCGACGTCCTGCGGGAATGCCTATCGGGATTACCTGCGAAGAAACGAAGGATCGGGGCTGCGGATGCGGGCTCCGATCCTTCGTGCTATATAAGCAGCTTTGGTAAGTAGAGGAGAACCTTCGCAGAATCGCTTGGCAATTCGCCCCCGTGGAAATAGCATTCGTAGACCTTATCTTCGTGATAGAGTATTTCCTCATATCCCTGAAACCAGGTGAGATCGCCCTTGGTGGGACTGTGGTAGAAATTCTCCCCCCTGAAAATATTCCAGCCCGCGGAAAGGCCTCTCTGGTGGCACGCAAAGAGGCGCGGCCTTGAGAAAATCGCCGCAAAAGGTTTCATCCAGTTGCGCAAGTAATGCCTAAACTCGAAGCAGCCAGTAAAGCGAACACTGAAGCGTATCATATTTGCCTTCAGACCACTTAGAAGGCCTGAGCATGTTCGTTTGCAAGTGATGGCCGAGCAAGCATGAAGTTAACAAAGCGGTGAATGGCTAAAACTCGGAGCTACCGAAGACCGTTCAAAAGGTGTGATATGCGAGGCGGCGTAGGTGGCGGGAGGCAATCGAAGTGAGTGTGCACCCTGTGTGGCGCTTGCGCAAAGCGCAAAACAAACTGAGGTTGGGAGGTTTAACAGAGCAGGTAAACGAGAGTGCGGCCTGCGACAATCAAACCGAGTGGAAACATGGAGGGTGAGGGCTGCGCTTACTCGTCAGTATGTGATGCCCGAACCAGACGCAGCTAACAAAGCAGGTATAGATACCCAACATGGTGTTGTTATCAGACCGCTCAAAAGGCTTGAGCTACAAGGCGGCAAGTGTTGCGAGGCCTGAGTTTGCTCATATGCAAATGATGGCCGAGCAATCACGCTGCCAACAACGCAGGTCAGGCCTTTTCAGCGGTCTGAAGACCAGTTGCGGGAGCGGTCGACTGCCCTATGCCACCCATCCAGCGCCTTGGCGCGATCGAAGGCGTCCATCTGGGGGGTGAAGGTGAGGTCCGGCTTGACGCAAGCTTTGGCTTCGTCCAGGGTGAGAACGCCGGCACCAAGGCCTGCGAGCATCGCCGCGCCCAGCGCCGTGGTTTCGGTCACCTGCGGGCGGACGACCGGGATACCCAGGATATCGGCCTGGAACTGCATCAAAAACGCGTTCATGCTCGCGCCGCCGTCCGCCTGCAGCTGCGGCGGCCGGCTGCCGCAGTGGGTTGCCATGGCCTCCGCCAGATCGGCGCTCTGGTAGGCGATGGCCTCCAGCGCGGCGCGCACGAACTGCGCCCTGCCGCTGCCGCGCGTCAGCCCCACGATGGTGCCGCGCGCGTACATATCCCAGTACGGCGCGCCCAGACCCGTAAACGCGGGAACGATGTACATGCCGCCGGTATCCGGGATGCTCTGGGCGATGGCCTCGGTCTCGGAAGCGGAGCGGATGAGCTGAAGCTCGTCCCGCAGCCACTGGATGGCCGCGCCCGCCACAAACACGCTGCCCTCCAGCGCGTAGGTAGGCACGCCGGAAAGCCGCCACGCCATGGTGGTTAAAAGCCCGGAGGCGCAGTCCACAGCCGTGGCGCCCGTGTTCATCAGCATAAAACAGCCCGTGCCGTAAGTGTTTTTCACCATGCCCTGCGCAAGGCACGCCTGCCCGAACAGCGCCGCGTGCTGATCGCCCGCCAGCGACGCCACGGGGATGGGCCTGCCCAAAATCTCCGCCCGGAGGTTGCCGATCACGTGCGCGGTATCCACCACCTCCGGCAGCAGCTGCCGGGGGATGGAAAGCATCTGCAGCAGATCGTCATCCCACTGCTGGGTGTGGATGTTGAAAAGCATCGTGCGGGAAGCGTTGGTGGCATCGGTCACGTGGGGGCGGCCCTCCACCAGCTGCCACGCGAGGTAGCTGTCCACGGTGCCAAAGCAAAGCTCGCCGCGCGCGGCGCGCTCATAGACGTTCAGGGTATCCAAAAGATAGGCGAGCTTCGTGCCGCTGAAATACGCGTCCGGCACCAGCCCGGTTTTCTGGCGGATGGCTTCGGCCTGCCCGCCCGCCACCAGCCGCTCCACATACGGCGCGGTGCGGCGGCACTGCCAGCAGATGGCGTTGTGCAGGCACTCCCCCGTTTTCCGGTCCCACAGCAGCGTGGTTTCGCGCTGGTTGGTGATGCCGACGGCGGCGATATCCGAAACATTCACGCCAGACAGGCGCACCGCGGTTTGCAGGGCTTCCACCTGCCCCGCCAGAATTTCATCCGGGTTGTGCTCCACCCAGCCGGGCTTGGGGTAAATTTGCCGCAGCGCCACGGCGTGCGAGGCAAGCATGCGCCCGCCCCGGTCAAACACCACGGCGCGGCTTGAGGTGGTACCCTGGTCCAACGCTACGAATACGGTCATAGGATAACCCTCCGCGTTCGGTTGATTGTATTGCGTTTCAAGCCGCCAAAGCGGCACGATGCGTGAATTGTATCGGCGGGTATCCCGCCCGCGTGGGGAATACGGTTGAACGCCGGGCCGCGGTTCCGCCTGTGCGGGCCGCCCGGCGGCAGCGTCAGAACAGCCGGTTTTTCCGTTCGATCATCTCGCCGACGTTTTCAATATACACGTCCACGTTGCAAACGTTTGGCGCGCGCTCGATGCGCAGGGTGCGCTCGGCGTACACGCGCTTGGAAATCGCCCCCGCGCCCACGGCGATCACCGTGGCGGTTTCCTCCATGATATCCATATTATACAGGCAGACCCGGCCTTCCTTCGCGTAGCCCACGTTTTGCTGCTGTGCGGCCATATATTTCTGCCGGTACAGGTAATACGGCTGCATACCCATGGCCGCGGCAAAGGTTTCCCCCAGCGCCGCCATTTCCTCCACGGCCTGCGCATCCGGCAGGGGGGTGTTTTCCAGCCGCAGCCTGCCGCCTTTTTTCAGCGCCAGCGTGTGCACCGTCAGGCTGTCCGGCGAAAGCGCTTCGATGCGTTCTAGCGTTTGGCGGAAATCCTCCGGCGTTTCCCCGGGCAGCCCGGCGATGACGTCCATATTGATGTGGTCGAAGCCCTGCGCCCGCGCCATGAAAAACGCGTCTACCGTCTGCTCGGCGGTATGCCCGCGGCCGATGGCCCGCAGGGTTTCGTTATTCATCGTCTGCGGGTTCACGCTGATGCGCGTTACGCCCGCTCTCTTCATGGCGGCCAGTTTGGGCACGGTAAACGCGTCCGGCCTGCCCGCCTCCACGGTAAACTCCGCCGCGCCGGGAAACAAAGCGGCAACCCTTTCGATGAACGCGGCAAAGGTTTCGTCATCCGGGGATACGGGCGTGCCGCCGCCTATGTACAGCGCGCGCAAGTGCGCGCCGTGCCGGCGCATGAGCGCCGCCGCGGCTTCCATTTCCCGGTCCAGCGCGCGGAAATACGCGGCCACCTTTTTAGCATTCCCGATTTCCTCGCCCGCGAACGTGCAGTACGCGCAGCGCGTGGGGCAGAACGGAACGGCAACGTACACGTCCCAATCCTTCTCGCCCGCCTGCGGCAGCGCCTGCTGCACAGAAACGATCTGCGAAAGCAGCCCGGTTTTTTCCGGGGTTACGTCAAACTCTTTCTCCAGCGCTTCCCGCGCCTGCGCGTGCGTCAGCCCCTCCGCAAGCCTTTCGTAAAACAGCCGCGTGGGGCGGATGCCCGTGAGCGCGCCCCAAACGGGCCGCTTGCCGGTGAGCTGCTTGCACAGATCGTATAACGTCATTTTGCAGAAGCGCTTCACGGCGCGCCGCACCAGCAGCTCGCTCTCCCCCGCGGGCAGCGGCGCGGCTTTCTCCACGCTGCGCGAAAGCAGGGTGAAGCGGCAGCGCATAAACCCGTCCAGTTCCTCGTACTCGTGCGTGAGCGGGAGCATATCGGCCGTGGGCGCGGTGGCGGTGAACTGCGCCTTTTCCAGTTCCCCGGGGGTTTGCGCCACGGTGGAGACCACGGCGAAGCCCTCGGTTTCATAGAACAGCTTCAGCACTTCCCACAGCTCGTTGGAAAGGCGGGGAAGGGGCGTATGGAGACAGATTTTCATATCATTTCCCGGCGAAGGTCGGCTGTCCGTGCCCCGGATAGGCGATCATCCGGGGATGGAGGTTCATGAGCTTGCGCAGGCTTTGTTTCAGATCCGCAAAACTGCCGTCGCCGAAATCGTGCCGCCCGTACCCCTGGTAGAACAGCGTATCGCCGCAAAACATGCCCTGGTTGTCCGGCAGAAGGTAGCACACGCCGCCCTTGGAGTGGCCCGGGGTATGCAGCACGGTAAGCTCCATCCCCGCCAGCGCAAGCACCTGCCCGTCTTCCACGGTGATAGGCTTGGTTTCAATCGCCACGTTGAACTGGAAGGTGCGGCTTTCGTTTGTCACGGGGTCGGAAAGCTTGGGCGCGTCCAGAGAATGGATATACAGCGGAATCTGGAAATGGCCGCACACGGTATCCGCAACGGCAAAGTGATCAAAATGCCCGTGCGTAATCAGCGCCGCCACAGGTTTGCGGTTTCCCACCGCGGCGATGATGCGCTCCGCCTCCAGGCCGGGATCGACGATGACCAGCTCCCCGGTATCCTCATTGATGGCAAAATAGCAGTTGGTTGGGTAATTGTCGCCGACCGGGATCGTTTCCACGTTGATGTGCATAGGTTCCCCCGTCAGAAAAGTTTTCTGGAATCCAGTAAAATCGTCACCGGCCCGTCGTTGACCAGGCTGACGGCCATATCCGCGCGGAACACGCCCATGCCAACCGGTATGCCCATAGCCCGCCACCTGTCCACTGCGGCCGAGTAGAGGCTGTCCGCCTTTGCGGGTTCCTCGGCGGCGGTAAAGCCGGGCCGCCGTCCGTGGCGCGCGTCGCCCAGCAACGTAAACTGACTGACCGCCAGAATTTCCCCGCCCGTGTCCAACAGCGACCGGTTCATTTTCCCCTGATCGTCCTCAAAGATGCGCAAATTCGGCACCTTCTCCGCAATGTAGAGCAGATCGGCCTGCGTATCCCCCGCCTCCACGCCCAGCAGCACCAAAACGCCGCCGCCGATCTGCGATACCAATTGATCATGGACGGCGACGGACGCCCGGGTTACCCGCTGTACTACGGCTCGCATGGACGGAACTCCTTTTGTTAAATGGCGTGCTCTCTACACATGGCGCGGCTTGAGAGGATTGCAAACCATCTGCGATGGCTGCGAATTATCCTTATGATGATCCAGCGGAACAACGGCAAGCGTTTTGCCCAAAGGCGCCAGTACCTTTAAAAGCGTATCAATCTGCGGGGATGTTTCCCCTTTTTCCATCCGGGCAATGATTGGCTGTTTTACGCCGCTCAGAGCTTCCAGTCCGCGCTGCGATACGCCGTGTTCCTGCCGCGCTTTAATCAACTCGCTGATAATGGCAACGCGAAGATCACTGGCCGCAAGCTCCTCCGGCGTGAACAATTCCTGTTCCACATCCTGCCAGCGTCTTCCAAGTGCTCCGTTACCCATTTTCCATTCCCCTTTCCTTGAGGTCTGCAAGTTCCCGCTTTGCCTTTTCAATTTCCCTAACCGGTGTTTTCTGAGATTGCTTAAGGAACGGATGCAGCAGCACGAAGCTTCCGTTGATCCAGGCCACAAACATAATGCGATTGCGTAAAGGCCGGAGTTCCCAAATCTCACCGTCCAGATGCTTAACAAACGGCTCGCCTGCAAACGTGCCGTGCTCGCTGAGGATTTTCAGATAATCTCTTATTTTATGCAGCTGAACACGACTGTCTTTATCATTCCGTTTTGCCAGCTCTTCGATGAACTCAGCAACAGGCTCAAAGCCGTTTCGATCCCTGTAAAAGAAAATATCGTGCAAAGCGACACCCCTTTACACAACCATGATAACTTATTAGTATCATCCTGTCAATTGCTTTTTCCCGAACGCCCACGTTTACGACGTTCCCCGGAACACGTCCACAACGTCGGTGCGGCGTTTGAGCGCCTTGATGAGCTTATCCAGCGTTTCGCGGCTTTTTACCTGCACGACCATGGTGACGTTGCTGGTGCGGCGTTTTTTATCGCGCTTCACGTTCACGCCGATAATCGGCACGCCGATGTTGTTGACGCTGGTGGCCAGATCGCCCATCAGGGAAACGCTGTCGTAGGCGATGATGTTGATGGTGGCGTTGAACTCCCCGTCGCCGGTGTCCGCCCACTCCACGTCGATCATGCGGTCGTCGGTCGAATCGCCCACGTTGGGGCAATCCGCCTTATGCACGGTGACGCCGCGCCCGCGGGTGATGTAGCCGATGATTTCATCGCCGGGAACCGGGTTGCAGCAGCGCGCAAAGCGCACCAGAATGCCGGACTGCCCCTTGACGTACACGCCGTGGGAGGGCTTGCCCAGGTGCTCGCGCACTTCCTCCTGGGTGATTTCCTTCACCTCGGGCACGGCGGGGGTTTCGGCCTTGCGCTGCTCTTCCATCAGGCGGCTGACGACATAGGACGAGGCCATGCCGCCGTAGCCTACGGCGCCGTAGATATCGTCCAGCTCCTGAAAGGCGTAGCGCTTCAAAATGGGGTCGTAATATTCGGGCTTGAGCAGCAGGTGAATCTGCACGCCGCGCCGCTTGGCCTCGTGCTCCAGCATTTCACGGCCGCGCACCATGTTTTCCCCGCGCAGCTCCTTTTTGAAGAACTGGCGGATCTTGGCGCGCGCCTGCGGCGTTTGCACAATTTTCATCCAGTCCATGCTGGGGCCCTTGGAGCTGGCCGAGGTGATGATCTCCACGCGGTCGCCCGTTTCCAGCTCCGTTTCCAGCGGTACGATGCGGCCGTTGATCTTCGCGCCTACGCAGTGGTTGCCCACGCCGGAGTGGATGCGGTAGGCAAAGTCGATCGGCGTGGAGCCGCGCTGCATGGAAATGATATCGCCCTTGGGCGTAAACAGCAGAACTTCGTCCGAAAACAGGTCGGTTTTCAGGCTGTCGATAAATTCCTTGGAATCGCGGGTATCGTTTTGCCAGTCCAAAATCTGGCGCAGCCAGTAGAGCTTGTTGTCCAGATCATCCGCCTTCGCGCCTTCCTTATAGCGCCAGTGGGCGGCGACGCCGAACTCCGCCACGCGGTGCATGTCCCAGGTGCGGATCTGCAGCTCAAAGGGGAACGGCATGGTGCGCCCGCCGATCAGCGTGGTGTGCAGGCTTTGGTACATGTTGCCCTTGGGCACGGAAATGTAATCCTTAAACCGGCCGGGAATCTGGTTCCACAGCGTATGCACGATGCCCAGCACCGTATAGCAGTCCTGCACGGTATCCACCAGCACGCGCACGGCGATCAGATCGTAAATCTGTTCGAAGGATTTATTCTGCTCGGTCATCTTGCGGTAGATGGAATACAGGTGCTTGGAACGGCCGTCGATCTCGTAATGGATGTTATGCTCGTCCAGCGTTTCGGACAGGCTTTTGATCACCAGGCGGATGTTTTCCTCGCGCTCGATGCGCCGCAGGCCCACCTTGCGGGCGATGTCCTGGTAAGCCTCCGGCTCCAGGTACTTAAAGCAGATATCCTCCAGCTCCTGTTTGACGGCGTTCATGCCCAGGCGGTGCGCAAGCGGGGTGAAGATATCCAGCGTTTCCAGCGCGATGGCCTTTTGGCGTTCCGGCGGCTGGTGGTTCAAGGTGCGCATGTTGTGCAGGCGGTCGGCCAGCTTGATGATCACCACGCGGATATCCTTGGACATCGCCAGGATCATTTTGCGTAAGCTTTCGGCCTTCTGCTCCTCGCGGTTGGAAAAGTCCAGCTTATCCAGCTTCGTTACGCCGTCCACCAGCGCGGCAACCTCTTCGCCGAACTCCTTGCGGATGGTTTCAATATCCACGGTGGAGCAATCCTCCACCGTATCGTGCAACAGCCCCGCGGTGATGGTGGGCGGGTCGATCATCAAGTCCGTCAGGATGGACGCGACGGCCGCGGGATGCGTGAAATACGGCTCGCCGCTGCGGCGCACCTGGCAGCTATGGGCGTTTTCGGCAAACTCGTACGCTTTTTTCACCAGCAGATAGCTGTCGTCGTTGGGGTTTTGCTTGCGCACGCGGGCCACCATTTTATCCAGCCCCATGCATTCGTTGGTGATAAAGGTCAGCATCCGGCCACCTCCTTTCGGGGAAATTATGAAGGGATTGAGAAATCATTCTGGCGGTGCCTGCGCCGCGCTTGCCGTATTCCGGATGAACCGCAGCAGCGGGCTATTGCCAAGCTCGCACTTGCTGGGCGGGAGCAGCGCGTAGGAGAAGGGGTGGACCGTAAAATGCGCAAGCCCGAGCTCCTGAAACGCCTGCAGCCCCGTTAGCGTCTGCGCTTCGGTCAGTTCCGCCGCCCGCGCGGTTTCCCGCAGGCTGGCGAAGGCGGATTTGCGCAGCAGCCGGTACAGCGCGCGGTACGCCCCGTCCCCCGCGTCCAGCGCGGCAAGCGCCCGGCCGAGCGCCGGGCTGCGCCCGTACAGGATCAGCGCGGCGTTCTTGCACTGCGCCCGCCAGAAAGCCTCGTCCGCCGGGGACAGCGCTCCGTCCAACAGCACGATATGCCGCCAGAACGGGGAAAGCGCGCCTGAAAACTCCGGGCGGGCCCATAGGGTGTGAAAACAGCGGGGGTCGTCGGGCATGGCCTGCGCAAGCTCCACCCGGTCTTCCAAACGGGAGAGAAGCCAAAGCGCGCTTTCCTTGGTGTACGCAACGTACAGCGTGCCCTGGCGGCCGTACAGCAGCGCGTCGCCAAGCGGCGGCGGCGCTGTAGCGGAACTTAAGGTTTCTGCGTCGAAGCCCGGTTTTCCTGCCTGTTCCAGCAGCCGCAACGCAAGCCACGTATGATATTTCGCCTCGTCTTCCTCCGCCACCATGCGTTTCCTGGCGTAGGCGGCCGGGCGCAAGGCGCAGACGTGGCATTGGATTTCCTGTTTGCCGCGGTACTCGTTGCTTTCCAGCGTATAGGCGACGTCCACCTCGCCGGGCAGCCCCGCCGCCGCGCCGCCCATGCCAAACGCGATGCCGCCCAGCACCGCTCCCCCCTGCCGCAGCCGCAGCTGCAAATGCGCGCCGCCCGTCCCGCAGGCGCGGCGTGATTCCAGCAGCGCGCCGCCCGTATAGAACACCGGCGCGGGATGATCCACCCCGAAGGGCTTCAGCTGCGAAAGCGTTTCGAGCAGGGAAAAATCCGCGTCCTCCAGGGGAAGCGCAAGATCGTAGGCCTGCGCGGGCACGAAGGCCTCGGGATCGGCGGCGGAAACGGCCTGCTCCAGCCGCTCGCAGAAGGCGGGATATTGCTCCTCAGTCAGCGTAACGCCCGCGGCCATCGCATGGCCGCCGTACTTGACCAGCAGATCGTCGCAGCGCTTCAGGCAATCCGCAAGGTGCACGCCGGGAACGCTGCGCAGGCTGCCGTGCAGCATGCCGTCCTCCGCGGACAGGGCGCAAACCGGCACCGAAAAATGGCGGTTCAGCCGCCCGGCCACCAGCCCGATGACCCCCTTGTGCCAGCCCGCCCCGCGCACGAACAGCACGCGCCGGGAAACGAAATCGTGCCCCTGCGCCTGCGCCATGGCTTCTTCCACCGCCTCGGCCTCCAGCCGCTTGCGGCGGGTGTTGGCCGCGTCCAGCTGGGCGGCAAGCGCGTCCGCCTCCGCGGGATCGCCGGTCAGCAGCAGGCGCACGGCGGCATTCGCGTCTCCCACGCGGCCCGCGGCATTCAGCCGGGGCGCAAGCTGGAACCCCACCTGCCCCTCCGACACGGGTTCATGAATGTCCGCAACAGCCATCAGCGCTCGCAGGCTGAGCCGCTTTGGGATCAGCTTCAGGCCTAGCGCGGCGATGACGCGGTTCTCCCCGGTGAGCGATACGATATCCGCGATGGTGGCGACGGCGGCCAGCGGCAGCAGTTTTCCGATGACCTCCGCCTGCGGCGGCGCACCATCCGCGGGGGCTGTAAACAGCGCGGCGACCAGCTTCAGCGCAACGCCCGCGCCGCACAGATGGGGAAACGGATATTGGTCCAGCTGCGGGTTGATGACCGCGTCCGCCGGGCAGGGCGCAAGGCCGGGCTGGTGATGATCGGTCACGATCACCCGCATGCCCAGGGACTGCGCAAGCGTTACCTCGTCCGCGTTGGTAATGCCAAGGT
>JAEWTC010000137.1 GCA_023459675.1 Bacillota bacterium
AGATCCGCGTCCCACAGCATTTGCTGCAGCGCGTGCGCGGCCTCGTCGCTGCGGTTGGTGATGGTGAGGATCTTCACCTGCGTGGGGGAAAGCCACGTGGGGAACGCGCCGCCGAACTGTTCCGTGAGAATGCCGATGAACCGCTCCAGCGAGCCGAAGGCCACGCGGTGGATCATCACCGGGCGGTGCTTTTCCCCGTCGGCGCCGACGTAGGTCAGGTCAAAGCGTTCCGGCAGGTTCATATCCAGCTGAATGGTGCCGCACTGCCACGTGCGCCCGATGCAATCGCGCAGGTGAAAGTCAATCTTGGGGCCGTAGAATGCGCCGTCGCCTTCGTTGATCGTGTAGGGTACTTTCAGCTCGTCCAACGCGCCTTGCAGGCCGTTTGTCGCCTGCTCCCACATTTCGTCGGTGCCGATGGAGTTTTCGGGCCGTGTGGAGAGTTCCACCTTGTAGGGGAAGCCAAACAGCGTGTAAACGTTGTCAATCAGCCGGTACACGCCCATGATCTCGTCCTTGATCTGATCCGGGGTCATGAAGATGTGCGCGTCGTCCTGGGTAAAGCAGCGCACGCGCATCAGCCCGTGCAGGGCGCCGCTTTTTTCGTGGCGGTGCACCAACCCCAGCTCGCCGCTGCGGCAGGGCAGCTCGCGGTAGCTCCACGGCTTGCGCTGGAATACCATAATGCCGCCCGGGCAGTTCATGGGCTTGATCGCGAAATCCGTATCGTCGATCCGGGTTGTGTACATGTTGTCGCGGTATTTTTCCCAGTGCCCGCTGCGCTCCCACAGGGCGCGGTTGAGCATGATGGGGGTCTTGATTTCCTCATACCCGGCCTTGCGGTGAATTTCCCGCCAATAGTCCTCCAGAATGTTGCGCAGGATCATTCCCTTGGGGTAGAAGAACGGAAAACCGGGGCCTTCGTCGCGCAGATCGAACAAGTCCAGCTCGCGGCCTAGCTTGCGGTGGTCGCGTTTCTTGGCTTCCTCCAGCTGCGCCAGGTATTCGTCCAGCTCCGCCTTTTTGGGAAAGCAGGTGCCGTAGATCCGGCATAGCATCTTTTTGTGCTCGTCGCCGCGCCAGTAAGCGCCCGCGATATGCGTCAGCTTGAACGCCTTGATATAGCTGAGGTTTGGCAGATGCGGCCCCGCGCACAGGTCCACGAAATCCCCCATCTGGTAGAAGGACAGCTCCGCGTCCACGGGCAGGTCTTCAATCAGCTCTACTTTGTAGGGCTCGTTCTTTTCCCGCATCAGGGCGATGGCCTCCTGCCGGGGCAGCGTGAAACGCCGCGGCCGCAGGGAGCTGCGCATCAGCTTATCCATGGCCTTCTCAATCTCTGGCAGATCGTCTGGCTTAAAGGCCGGTTCCACGTCGAAATCGTAATAGAACCCGTTTTCGATGGCGGGTCCGATGGCCAGCTTCGCGTTTGGGTAGAGCTGCAGCACCGCCATGGCCAGCAGGTGCGAGCAGGAGTGGCGGAACACCTTTTTGCCGTCCTCATCCTCAAATGTAACGGGGGTGATCACCGCGTCCTGCGCGATGGGCGCAAACAGGTCGGTCATCTTTTCCCCGTTCACCTTCACCGCAAGGAAGGTCTTAAACGTTTCTGCAAACGCGTTTTTCAGCAAATCGCCCGCCGACGAACCCGCTTCCACTTCGTACTCTTTCCCCAATACCGTCAGTTTCATGGAATATTCCTCCTCAAACTAAAATCCGCCCCCGCAACACTGCGGGGACGGACGATGATCGTTCGTGGTTCCACCCTGCTTGAAACGGGCTATACCCGTTTCCGCTTCGTTCAACTTTGTATCGCAAGTCAGGCGCACCGTCTGCGGATGGTGTCCCACGCAGGCTTTGCCTGCTTGACTCCCGCTGTTGCTCGCCGCTTTCAGCCGGTGGCGGCGATCTCTTTGGCAATGCTCGGGAGCGGCGCGTTCCGCGTCATCCGGTGATTGAGCACAGCATAGCACGCGTTCGGTAGCCTGTCAACCCCCCGAATGGCCTAAAACGGGGCTTGACCATCCGAATTGCTTGTTGTATACTGGCCCCATCAAAGGTACGGAGGTGTCTGTTTGTTATCGGTTCTGTAAAGGGCGAAGGATATGTTGAAACGAAAACGGCCGCATGACCTTTTTTTCACGTACCCTTTGCATACGGAACGGTAGCCGACAGCGCCCTATAGACAGGGTTTCTGTAGGCATGGCGTTTGCTGTGCTTTTTGTTTTGCCGTTCTGTTTGTCAGCCTGCCCGCAGCCTGCTCATGCAATTCCCATGCCCATTGTGAAACCATGAGGAGAGATTGGCAATGAAACCGCATATGGAAACCCTGGAATTTACGGCAATTCTGCAAAAGCTGCAGGAACAGGCCGTATCCGAACCCGCAAAACAACGGCTGCTCGCCCTGGAACCGGCCATGAACGAACAGGTTTGCGTCAGCCGTATGATGGAAACAACCGCCGCCCGCCGGGTGCTGGATTCGCTGGGCGCGCCGCCGCTGCCCCTGATGAACAGGCTGGACGAGAGCGTGACCCTGGCCGAGATCGGCACCATGCTGGAGCCCGCGCAGTTAAACGGCGTCGCGGCCTTTGCCGCCGCGTGCAAACGCATGGCTGCGTACTTAAGCCGTGCCGCCGGGCAGGACGCGGCCCTGGCCAGCTACGGCGGTGGCATTACCCAGCTGCCCGAGCTGCAAGCGGAAATCCACCGCTGTATCCAGGAAGACGAGATCCGCGATGACGCCAGCACCCAGCTGCGCGACCTGCGCCGCCGGAAATTATACGCCGAGGCGAAAGTCAAGGAAAAGCTGAACCAATTGCTGCGTACCCACAAGCAGTTCCTAAACGACGGCTATATCACCAGCCGGGGCGGCTATTTTGTGCTGCCCGTGGCGCGCCAGCACCAGAAGCAAATTCCGGGCACGGTGGTGGATACGTCTGCCTCCGGCACCACGGTGTTCATCGAGCCGGCCGCCGTTTCCGCCCTGCGCGACGAGCTGAACGGCATCCGGATGCTGGAAGACGAGGAAATGCGCCGTATCCTGTACACGCTGAGCGCATTGACCGCGGAAGCGGCGCAGCCCATCCGCCGCAACATGAAGCTGATGGAAGATCTGGACGTGCTGTTTGCCAAGGCCAAGCTCTCCGCGGCGATGGACGCGCGCCCGGTGGCGATCGGCGGCGAGCGCAGGCTCGTTATTTTGGGTGGAAAGCATCCGCTGCTGGACCCGGTTGTCTGCGTTCCCCTGAACCTCCGCATCGAGGACGGTAACCGCGGCGTGATCATCACTGGGCCCAACACCGGCGGCAAAACCGTCGCCATCAAAACCGTAGGGCTGCTGTCGCTGATGGCGCAGTGCGGGCTGCATATCCCCTGTGAGGAAGGCACCTACATCGCCATGCAGGACGGGTACTGGTGCGATATCGGCGACAGCCAGAATATTTCCCAGAACCTTTCCACCTTCTCCGGCCATATCACCAACGTGATCCGCATTCTGGAGAACGCCAGCAGGGATAGCCTTGTGCTGCTGGACGAGCTGGGCTCGGGCACCGATCCGGCCGAGGGCATGGGCATCGGCATCGCGGTGCTGGAAGAACTCCGTCTGCGCGGCTGCATGTTTATGGTGACCACGCATTACCCGCAGATCAAAACCTATGCGGAATCGGCCGAGCATGTTCTGCGCGCGCGCATGGCGTTTGATCCGGAAACCCTTGCGCCCTTGTACCGGCTGGAAATGGGCAAAACGGGCGAAAGCTGCGCACTGCAGATTGCCAAACGGCTGGGCTTTGCCGACCATTTGCTTGCGCGCGCGCACCGCGCCGTATACGGCGGCGCGCAGCCCCAGGCCGCGCAGCCCGAGGCCGCCATGCCCGCGCCGCGCAGCCGCCTGATCCGCATCGATCCCAATAAAAAGGAGAAGTTCACCAAGTTCACCATGGGCGACAGCGTTCTCGTGCTGCCCCAGCGGGAAACCGGCATCGTGTACCGCCCCACGGATGATCACGGCGACGTGATCGTGCAGCTGAGGGACGGAAAACGCGTCATCAACCACACCCGCCTTAGGTTGCAGGTGGCGGCGACGCAGCTGTACCCGCCGGATTACGATTTCTCCGTCGTGTTTGATTCGGTCGCCAACCGCAAGGCCAGCCACGTGCTGGGCAAGCGGCACGACCCCACCAAGATCATCGTGCACGAAACCATCGAATAGACTTATTTGCTTATGAAACAGCAACACGGGCGGAGCTTGGCTCCGCCCGTGTTGTTTTACGCGTCCGGCGTTAGGAACGCCTTGCCGTTTGGGTCCTGCGCTACGCGGAAGAACGCGTCCGCCCGCGCGCCCGCCGCGTCGCTCGGGTCGGTGCAGGTGATGAAGGTCTGCACGCCCTCGGTGGCTTTCAGCAGCGCGTGCCTGCGCTTGCTGTCAAGCTCCGAAAACACGTCGTCCAGCAACAGCGTCGGCGGTTCGCCCATTTCGTTTTCAATCAGCGCGATTTCACCCAGCTTCATGCTCAGCACAGCCGACCGCACCTGACCCTGGCTGCCGTACGCACGCAAATCCTTGCCCGCAAGCATCAGGGATACGTCGTCGCGGTGCGGGCCCCAGGTGGTGAACATCCGCCGGGCGTCCTCCTCGCGGGTTTTCTGCAGCGCCGCCATCATATCGCGGTAGGGAGTAGCGGTGGTCGCCAGCGGGCCGGTGTAGCAAAGCGCAAACGCCTCGCCCGGGTTTTCGGCAATCGCCTGATACTGTGCGGCCGCGTGGCGGGACAGCTCCTCCAAAAACCACCGCCGCACCTCCACCACATACACCGCGGCGCCTGCCAGCTGCTCGTCCCAAGCGTCCAGCTGGCGGCCGAAATCGTCGGTGGGGTGTGATTTTTGCTTCTTCAAAAGCGCGTTGCGGTTTTCCAGCGCCGTCAGGTACCGGCGCAAAGCCTTCAAATAGCTCGGGCGGATCTGGCTTAATTGCATATCGATGAACCGCCTGCGGGCCGCCGGGCCGTCGCGGACGATTTGCAGGTCCTCGGGCGCGAACATCACGGTGGTGGCGTGCCCCATCATATCCGAAATGCGCTCGGCAGGCTTGCCGAAGATCAGCACGCGCTTCTGCGGCTTTTCCAGCGGGTATAGCCGCACCTCCAGCTCGTGTTTGCCGTCCAGCCGCTGGGTTTGCGCGTGCACAAACGCAACGGCCTCCCCCTGGGCAATCATCTCGCGGTCAACGGCCGTGCGGTGGCTGCGCCCCAGGGACAGCAGGTGCATGGCCTCCAGCAAATTGGTTTTTCCCGATCCGTTGGCGCCGTAGAGCACGGTAATGCCATCCCCTGGCTGAAAGGCAAGCGAGGCGTAATTGCGGAAGTTCTTCAAATGGAGGGACGAAAACTTCATAGCGCCGCCTCCCCGCGAAACGGTTTCACGCTGCGCGAAACGGTTACGGCCGCGTCGGCATCCGGCAGGGGGTTTCCAAACGCGTCCCGCCCGTTGTCCGCGGTGCGGTGGATGAGCAGCGTTTCCGCGTCCCGTACGGTTACGTTCAAAAACCCCGTTTGCAGTATGTGACTTTGCCTGCGGTGCTTAAGAAGCCCGCGCACGGCGGCGCGGAAGCTCTCGTCCACCGCCTCCCACGCCATCGGCGCGCGGTTCCACGGGTCCGCCATGCCCTGCATGCCAATCTCGTCGCCATAATAGACGGACGGGATCCCCGGCAGCGCGCATATTAACTTGAGCGCTTCCAGGTATCTCGCCTTGGCCAGGGCAAGCTGCGCCTTCGTCAGCCGCACATGCCTTGCCTCTTCCCGCGGCATCTGCACAATGCCTTCGGTATCATATCCCGCGAAGGCGTTCAGCGCGCGTACGCGGTCGTGGCTGCCCAGCAGGTTCATCAGGCTGTAATAAAACGGCGGGGGATACACCTCGCGCTGGTGTAAAAGCAGCCGTGCCAGCGCGTACGCGTCCGTTTTCCCGGTGAAGAAATCGATCACCGCGCGGCGCAGCGGGTAGTTCATCACGCTGTCCAGCGTGTCCCCCAGGCAGTAGGAGCGCGGCTCCCCGTAGCTTACCTTGTTGCTTGCGTCCTCCCAAACCTCGCCGATCAGCGCGTTGCCCTCCCCGGCGGTTTTCACGGCGTAACGCATTTTCTGCAACAGCCGCACGGGAAGCTCGTCCGCCACGTCCAACCGCCAGCCGCTTGCGCCTTGCTGCAGCCAGTAGGGCAATACGCCGTTTTGTTGGTTGAGCAGGAAAAACTGGTAATCCGGGTGGTCCTTCTCCACGGCGGGCAGCGTGTAGAACCCCCACCAGGCGTTATAATCGTTTGGAAACGTGAAAAACCGATACCAGCTTGCGTAGGGGGATTGCGGGCTCTGGTACGCGCCGACGCCCGGATACCTCCCGTAGCGGTTGAAATATAGGC
>JAEWTC010000138.1 GCA_023459675.1 Bacillota bacterium
AAAATCTGCGCCAGAATTTGATCGTCCTTTGTATTCTCTTCCCGGTGACAGGTGAGATAGTAATATTTGGGTTCCGGGTGAATCTGCCCGCCGTCGATTGCAGTGAGCGTATCGGGGAATGCGGCCATCCCCTCCGCGCGATAGTACTGAAACGCGTCGAACATCGGATCGCCCACAAAATGAGCCCGTTGCGCAAGGTTTTCCCGTTTCAACTCCTCCATCGCGCTGGGGACGCAGGCAAACAAGAGGGTCGATATGTGGTCTGTCAGTATGCGGTTGATCTCCTCCGGATTCTTCAGCGTGTGCAGGCGGTTTCCCGCTTCAACGTGTAAAACGGGCAGCTGCCTTTTTGCGGCCGCAAGAGCCGCCGCCAGCGTGGAATTCGTATCCCCATACACCAAAAGCGCGTCCGGCTTTTCACGCGCAAGGGTATCGTCCATGGCGGTCAGCATGCGCGCCGTCATCTCGGCATGCGTTCCGCCGGAGATGCCCAAATTGTAGTCGGGCTTGGGTATGCTCAGCTCATCGAAAAATACGTCGCTCATCAGCGGGTCATAATGCTGCCCCGTATGCACCAGGATTTCCGTATGCTGTTTACGCAGTACCCGCGACATGGCCGCCGCCTTGATGAACTGCGGCCGCGCGCCGACTACCGTGACAATTTTCATTCATCCACCTGCATCAATTCGGCGGTATTACCGCCGGTATCGTATGGAGCCTGTATGCCGAGCACGCTGGGCACATCGCGTGGTTCTGCACGCCGCCAGCAGAAGCCGCAAGCAGTTCCGCTTCGCCCGTAATCGCTGTGCTGTTTACGTCCATTCTTCCATGATATTCGCCATTTTCCGCGCCATTCCTTCACTGGTGAACCCTGCGATCACCTCGCGGTTTGGCGAATAAGGCATTGGTTCTCCGTGAAGAAAAGCCTGGGCTAGCGCGGCAAGGTATGCCTTCAACCGCGGCATATCCGCCGGACGGTTGACTTCTTCAAAACAGAAACCGAGGTTGGCGCTGCGGATGATAGCGGCGATTTCACTGTTTCCAAGATCGCCTGAAACGCAGCAGATGACCGGAGTATCCAGCGTCATATACTCTAGAAACTTGCCCGGAATGTTCCCCTGCCGGTTCGTCTCGTTCCACGCGGGCAGCAGCAGCACGTGCGCGGCTTTTTGCAGGCGAAGCGCCTCGTCCCTGGGTACGAAACCGTGATCCTCCAGGCAGCTGCCAAGCCCCGCGTCGTTTGCCTGTTTGACAAAACCATAGGTGTCCCGCCCGGCATAAACCAACGCGACTTTATCCGCGGCGATCAGCCCATCCCGGATAACGTCTGCCAGCGCGGAGAAAAACGGGGACAGATCGCGTTTCTCCCCATACATTTGGCCGCAATGGATAAACGCAAGCCGATCGGTTCTCTTTGGCGGGTCAGGTATGTACTGCTGATCCTCGGGATCAAATCCGTTAAAGATGACGGCGCCCTGCTCCTCCATGCCCATCACGCGCAGGCAGCCGGCCGATACGGCGGTGATGCGGTCCGCATTGCAGATAACCTTTTGCTGGTATCGAAACAGGCGCTTCTTTTGCCAGGCAAACGGCATGGCGGTCTCATCCCGGAAATCTGCAATCCAACGCTTGGCAATTCCTTTTTCCTTGAGCCGATACGCCGCGGTGTGGCTGCTCAGCGGGCCGTAGGTGGATAGAACCACGTCATATTGCTTTCCAAGCTGTGTGGCCTTGCGCACGCAAGCGCGGGCAAATGCCGCGTCGTCACGGTCATCCAGAAGCAGGTACAGCGCGTTCTTTAGAAAACCGGAGGGTTTAGCGTTCTCCCCCGCTTTTACGGGCTGAACGGAAGCGGTGGCAGAAGGCCTGTGTTCCTTCCACAACCGAAGCAGGCTCGACGTACGAAGCAAATGAACGTCTGCAAGCTGCTTCAGGTCGCGTGCCAGCAGCGCATCCTGCAATGGCGACGGGTCGCTTCCCGCCAGCACCGTAACCGCATATCCCATACGCTGCAGATACTTGGCCAGTTTTGTTGCGCGCACCGCGCCGATTTTATTCTGTGGCGCAAAACACCGGCTGATGAGCAATACCCTTTTTTGCGGCGCGGCCAGTGCGTTTCCATTGTCCAAAGGGAAAAGAGTTGGAAGCAGCCGGTCAATGGCGCAGCGTTTGATCCAGCGCTCGCGGGCGGCTGCGCGCATCCGCTCCGCCTCCTCGGCGGTTTGCCGCTTTATCGCCCGAAGCGCGTTTTGAACAGCGTCCGCCCCGCCGTCCCGGCTAAACAGTACGCCGACGGTATCGTCAATCAATTCCGGTATGCCGCCGATTTGCGGCGCGACCACCGGGATGCCCGCCTGCAGCGCTTCCATGAACGTTACCGGAATGCCTTCGCTGACGCTGGTGTTCACAAACGCGTCAAAAGGTGTTTCCGCATACAGCCTTCGTACCCGCATCGGCGTAAGCGCGCCAGTGAACGAATAGGCGACAAACGGATGGGATTGCAGCTTTTGCTCCGCATACGCGCGGACGGCGGCTTCCTCCGTCCCTCCGCCGATGTGCGTCCACTCCAGCTTCCCGTCATTCCAGTTGGCAAGAGCGTCGATTAATCGCGGTATATCCTTAACGGCAATCAGGGAGGAGCAGCTGACCAGATGGAAGACGTTATCCCTGAAGCGCGGCGCGGGAAAGCGGCTGCCGTCCGCTGTGCCGGATGAGCCAACCATCACCACGTTGATCTTTTCCTGGGGGATATGTACGTAGGAGAAAAGCTGATCCCGCGCGTATTCGCTGATGGGATAGATCATGTCAAGCATTTCGGCCATGAAGCGCTTCATCAAAAACGGGTTCATTTCATTGCGCGCGACGTCGATATCGAACGCGTGTGCGCGCGCTATTGCGCGCATGGCCGGATGGTTCTTTTTACACAATGCGGCGGCAAAGCCGTCGTAGCTCATCCAGTACGCGTAAAGGGTGGTCTGTTCCCGTTCGTCCACGAACCGCTCCATCCAATAATTCAGCTTTTTTCCGCGAATGGTGAAACCCAGTAGCTTGAGCAGATTGCGTATGGTCAATTTTCCGGCCGTCTTCAACCGCCCGCATTCCTCCCAGAACAAACGGCAAAACGGCGCGGCCAGCGCGGCGCGCAGCGCTGCGAACCCGGGTTGTTTGCAAAGAATCGCCGTCGGCTCGTTTTCCTCAATCTCCGCAATCCCGGAGGCGCCGCATAGCACGACGCGGTCAAAGGTACCGCGCAGCCATGGCAATTCCTGCAGAAAGAACGGGTCGGGTTTCCCGTCGCCGCCGACCGCGCAGGAGCTGATGTAAACGACCGTCTTTTTCATGTATCCAGCCTTTCCAAAATCCTCTGCATGACGCTATTCCAGCTGAGATGCTCCTCTGCGTAAGCACGCATTAAGCCCGGCAGCGCATCGTTTTGTTTTACGGATAAAGCGAAGGCAACCACGTCCTGCATGGAGATCGGCGTCTCATCGTTTTGTACCCGCAGGAAGAAGGAATGGTTTTCCGGCAGCGCCGGATCTCCCGCTGCGCTGACGAAGGGCAAGCCCCGCGCCATAAATTCACGCGCTTTCAGCGTCATCCCCTGCTGAAGCCCGTAGCGGAACATGCCAAGGCTTCCGACCCCCAAATCGCTTTGCGCAATGAGCCGCTCCAGCGCTTCGCCGTAACACGGGCCGTGAAACGTAACCCGGTCCCCCAGCTTCAGCTCCTCCGCGAGCAGCTTCCACCTGGCAAGCGAACCATCGCCGTCCCCGCCCGCGAAATCAATCCGCACGTCCGCATCTCCGCGATACGCTGCCAGCGAACGCAGAATGCGGTCGTACCCATGCCAGCCGCTCATGCTCGCCAGCGCCAACAGGCGAACCGAAGAGTCCTCTTTACGCGGCGCATGCAAAGCGAGGGCGCGGCAATCCACGCCGTTGATCGTATTCATGGCAGGACGTCCGTTAACCGTTCCGCCGCAATCCTCGCCGATAACGGTATATAAATCCACAAGCGGGTTCAGCGCCGCCATCACATGGTCGGCAAAGCGAAACACTTGCCTGCGCAGAAAAAAGCGATCGTTCTCCTGTGCGATCGGGTAGGTGGGAAACTCAACCACGAGCTTTCCCCCATGCGCTTTCAGCATCCGCATCGTTTGCAGGGTACCCAGAAAGGTGGGCATATACCGCAGGTACAGCGCGTCGATTTTAGTTCGCCGTTGGATCAACCTAGCCGCTTTCATAAGGTCCGTGAAAATTTTCGTGTGATCGTAGCCCCGCATTCCCGCAAGGCGATTGGCAAATAAAAACTCACGTTTCCCGTTCTCGAGTAGGTACATACCCCGCAGATCCCAGCCGACGGCGTACACGGTCCATCCAAGCGCGCGGGCGGCGTCCATCTGCCCGTCGAACTTCGCCTGCAGGTTTTCCCGGCGGTGCAGGGGATACTTCATTAAAAACAAGATCGAAGGCATCAGACATTGCCTCGTTTCCCAAGCTGTTCCAGATACAGCGCGGCAGTTTGGCCCAGCGCTTGCGGCAGGCTGTATTGCTGAATCACAGCGCGGTTTCTTTGACTCATCTGTCTTCGCAGATTGCCGTTGCCAAGAATCGTTCGAAGCGATGAAGCGAACCCGGCCGTATCAAACGGTTTGACAACAAACCCGCCTTCGCCTTCGGCAATCAGGTCGGTATTTCCCCTCACGCCGGAAACCACGCACGGCAAACCCGCCGCCATTGCCTCCATCAACGCAACGGGAAGGCCTTCGTGAAGCGACGGAAAGATAAACGCATCCGCCGCAAGAAGCAGCGCGGGAATATCGCTTCGAAAGCCAAGGAAGTGTACGCGGTCGCTCACATGGCACGTTTCCGCCAATTGCCGCAGCGCTTTCTCCTGTTTCCCGACGCCGCAAAACACCAACGCCGCTTCCTCTATCTTTTCCAGTGCGCGGATGCATACGACATGGTTCTTCCGCCGCGAATGCTCGCCGACGGAGATTATCATGGGCAGATCCGAATCTATTCCCAGGCTTTTTTTGATTGCGATGGGGTCCACCTGCAAATCGAACCGGCGAAGATCCACGCCAACGCCGTGTACGAAAGCTTCCTTCTTTGCGCGGAAACGTTTGGCGCGCTGAAAGTCCTCCTGATTGATCGTGATCAGCAAATCCGTAAAATGAGCAAGCGCCCGCTCCGCCGGATAATAGAAAAGCCAGTTAATCCACGATGCGCCGGTGAAGAAGTGAAATCCGTGCGCCGTATAACAGACTTTTGTTCCCCTCCGCCGTGCTTTTCGTGCCGCAAGGCGGCCGAGCATACCGCCGACTGGCGTATGGCAATGGATCAATTCATATTCTTCGCTGTCGATCAGCGCTTTCAAGCGGCGGTATGCCGCAATATTGCCCGGATGAAACGGGTTTCTGCGGAAGTTAATCTCGATATAGCGGTCACAGTTGGGTACGTTTGGCGCAGCCACGCCCGTATCGTTTCCGGCACAGCAGTGCACCTCGTAGCCCTGCTCCCGAAACCATTGCATATAGGGCAAATGGAATACCAAAATATGGCCGCGCAATACCGTGGCGAGGAACAATACCTTTTTCTTCATTCCACGGCCTCCGTTTCCAAAACGCTTTGCACAAATGGAACTTCCAGCTCCGGCCTCCATTTGCTACTCATCGCCAAATCATAAGTCAAAGTGCCAAATACCTTGCCAAGGGTACCACCCCGCAAGCTAAGCCTTGCGATAAGTTTTCCAACCCCCGGCAGCAGCAAAAGCCGAAATTCGTGCGCCTTGGCAATCGCCTGCGCCAGCGCGTTCGTAGAAACATACGCTCCGTTTTGCGGAAAGAACAGGCCACCCTCGCCGCTTTGCAGCAACGCCTCCATAAACTGGCAAAGCGTACCGATGTACAGCATGCTGCGCTCGTTGTTTACGCGCGGAAATACCCGCAATTTACAGATGAGCCTGGAAAGTCTCGGGTAATTTCCCTTGCAGCCAGGCCCGTAAATCATCGGCGGCCGCAGCACGGCTACGCGGAAGGAGTCACCCTCCAATGCCCTCAGGGCATGTTCGGCGTGCAGCTTGCTCTGCCCATAGGCGGTCACCGGGTGTTCCGGCGTATCCGTGTGAATGCGGCCGACTTCCAAGCCGTACACGCTCATCGAAGAAAAGAATACAAACTGTTGAACGCCTTCCCGCTTGGCTTTCTGTCCCGCTTCCGCCGCCAGCCTGTGATTTACCTGATCATACAACGCCCGGTTTTCAGCGGTTTCCTTCTGATGCGCGATCCCGGCCACCAGCACCACCGCTTGATACGGTGAAAAATCGAAGCCCCGCCAAGCGCTGCCTCGCATATCCAGCGTATCGCATTGAAAACGGGAGGGATCCAGCCGCGCGGTCAGGCTTTCGCCGATATAACTGCCCGCACCGGCGATCAACACGCGTATCACTTATTTTCACCCGCTTGCCGACCGGCAGTCTGCGCGCCTTCCACGATATCCTTCCCGCCGCCAACCTTGGAAAACGTAAGCAAAACGCACTCCAAATCGAGCCTGAAGCTTACGTTGCGCGCATACTCCCCGTCATACTTTGCCTTCTGCGCGTTCTCCAGCCGATCGCGCCCGCGCACCTGTGCAAGGCCGGTTAAGCCGGGAAGCACGTCGTTCGCGTTTTCCCGGTCCCTGAGTTCAATCAGGTCGAACTGATTCCAAAGCGCCGGGCGCGGACCCACGATGGACATTTCCCCCTTGAGCACGTTGATCAGCTGCGGTAGCTCATCCAGGCTATTACGCCGCAGAAAGCCTCCGCAGCGCGTGATGTTTTGCGTCGCGTTTTCTAAAAGATGCGTGGGAACGTCTCCCGGAGCGTCGGTTTTCATGGTGCGGAATTTCCATATCTGAAAGTACGTTTTACGGATGCCGACGCGTTTCTGAAAAAAGAAAACGGGGCCTTTGGAATCCAGCTTGATCCAAAGCGAGATCAGTAAAAACAGCGGGGATAGAATAATAATGCCGCACAGGGCTAAGAGCACGTCAATCCATCGTTTGATATACCGCCGATACATGCGCCGCCTCCAGTGGTTTAATTTCCGGTTTTGCGAGTGGAGAAATCCAGTTGATCCCAAATCTTGAACAGCGTTTTCTCCCCGATGCCCTTCACGTACACCAGATCCTCCGGAAAATCAAACGCTCCGTTCTCCGCCCGATCCAGCAGCAGCGCCTCTATCTGGGCATGACTGAGCCCGCTTACCGCCTGAAGCTGTTCAGCGTCCGCCGTATTCACATCCACCGTGCCCTCGGGCCACGCAACGGGCTGAGCTGCAACCTGCGGCTTGAGGGGCGCATATGCGAATTGTTTGGTTTCCACAGCGTTCCAGTGCCACGCAATCCACGCGATACAAGCTGCGATGAGCAGACACAGGAAGCCTGCCGCCCACGCTTTGCGCGTCATACGTTGCGACGTACCTTCTGGCCCGCGGACGTATCCTCCAGAATATAGCCCGCAGCCTGTATAGCGTCGCGCAGCTCGTCGGAGCGTTTCCAGTTTTTTGCCGTGCGTGCCGAAGCCCGCTCGTTGAGCATCGCGGCGATCTCCGGACTAATATCGTCGTTCTGTTTCATCAGCAGGCCAAGGATGTCCGTCATTTTAAACATTGCCTGCTCTGCTTTTTGCAGCGCCCGGAGGCAGACGCCGGACGGCGGAAGCTTGAATATCTCACGAATCAGCTCAAACAGCGCGCCGATCGCGTCCGCCGTGTTCAAATCATCCTCCATGGCCGCTTTGAACTTCTCCAGCGACCGATCCGCCTCGTTGATCAGGGTTTGTTCGCCGTCGTTGGGTTCACGGTCCTGGGCGGTCTGTGCCAAAAACCGAAGCTGATCCCGCGCTCCGTACAGGCGTTCCAGCGCGCTTGCGGCCTGCGAGATCATTTCGCGGCTGAAATTGACGGGACTGCGGTAGTGTGCTGACAGCATAAACATACGCACCGCTTCCAGATCATACTCCGCGGCAATCTCCCGCACGGTAAAGAAGCTGCCAGATTTGCTCATTTTCTCGTTGTTGATGTTAATAAAGCCGTTGTGCATCCAATAACGGACATAGGGCTTGCCGGTTGCGCCTTCGCTTTGCGCAATCTCATTTTCGTGATGCGGAAACAGCAAATCCTTTCCGCCGGTATGAATGTCGATCGTCTCTCCCAGATATGCCATGCTCATCGCCGAGCACTCGATATGCCAGCCGGGACGGCCCATGCCCCACGGGCTTTCCCACGCGGGTTCCCCCGGTTTCTGCGCTTTCCAGAGCGCAAAATCCAGCGGATCTTCCTTATGCTCGTTCACATCCACCCGGGCGCCGCTTTCCAAATCCTCCAGCTTCTGCCCGCACAGGCAGCCGTACGTCGGGAAAGCGTGCACGCGGTAATACACATCGCCGCCGCTTTCGTAGGCAAGGCCTTTATGGATCAGCGTTTCAATCAGCGCGATAATCTGCGGAATATGTTCCGTTGCACGCGGGTGAACCGTTGCCGGACGAATGCCCATCGCCTTCGCGTCTACGTAATACTCGCGGATAAAACGGTCGGCCAGCGCTTGCACGGTAATACCCTCTTCGTTGGCGCGCTGGATCATTTTATCGTCGATATCGGTGAAGTTCTGCACGAAGGTCACTGTATACCCGATCGATTCCATGTACCGCCGCATAACGTCGAAAATCGTAAACGGACGCGCGTTGCCGATATGAAAGTAGTTATACACCGTAGGACCGCAGGCATAAATGCCCACCTTGCCGGGATGAACCGGGACGAACTCCTCTTTTCTTCGCGTTCTGCTGTTATATATTTTCATGGTTTCCCTCTTCTTTCACCGGTTGCGCCGGAGACACACTCTCAAACCTCTTGCTGCATTTGCCGATGCGCTCCACATCCTCATCCTCACAGCCCAGCCGCTTGGCGTGGCGCACCAGACACTCCTCCAAAAGCACAAGCCGTTCGTAAAGAACCTGCATGCGGTCCTGCATCGGGTCGGGCAGGTTGACCTGGTCCAAATCGACGTCCGCCGCGTGCACCGCTTTTTTCACGATCCTTCCGGGGTTGCCCACCACGGTACAGTACGGCGGAACGTCCTTGAGGACGATTGCGCCAGCGCCGATTTTCGAATGGTCTCCTACGGTAATCGGGCCCAGCACCTTCGCTCCGGCTCCGATGGTTACGCCGTCTCCGATGGTGGGATGCCGCTTGCCGACGTCTTTTCCCGTTCCGCCCAGCGTTACGCCCTGGTAAAT
Source organism: Bacillota bacterium (assembly GCA_023459675.1). Lineage (GTDB taxonomy): Bacteria > Bacillota > Clostridia > Christensenellales > Aristaeellaceae > CAXXOK01. The sequence continues at coordinate 9,277 of JAEWTC010000138.1, forward strand.
CGTCACATCGTTGCCGACGACTGCCGTTTCGCCGATCACAACCCCGTCGCCGTGGTCAATGAAAACCCTGCGCCCGATGGTAGCGCCGGGGTGTATCTCGATGCTCGTCTTCCTGCGCGTATTCTGGCTGATGATGCGGGCCAGAACCGGATGCCCGCTCTCCAGCATCGCATGTGCGCGCCGGTGCCTGCGCAGCGCCGTAAGACCCGGATAACAGTGCTTGACGATCCACTTGCTGCTCGCGGCAGGGTCGCGCATCAGAACCGCTTCCACGTCTTCCTTGGCCCGCATCCGTCTTTCTTTCCAATTCATATCGGCAACTCCTTAATTCTTGCGTTGAAAGCCTTCCCATGTTCCGTTGAAAACGGCGTCCAGGGAATGGATCATCACTTCCTGCGCGCTGACGGGAACACCCCCGTCCGGTTGTTTGCGGATATAGTCTCCGCAGGGATCCATCCGCCAACACTGCCGGTTATCCATCAGCTGCAGCTGGAGCACGTTTTCAATCGCGCGCTTGCAGGCTTCGTCGCGGATGAGAAACATCAGCTCGTACCTTCTGTCAAGGTTGCGCGGCATCCAATCCGCGGAAGAAAGGTAGACCTCGGCGTTCCCCCCGTTTTCAAACCGGAACGCCCTTGCATGCTCCAGATGCCGCCCGATGATCGAGGTAATCTGGATATTGCGGCTGCTCAGGCGCTCATCCTCCGGGATCAGCGTGCAAATCCCGCGTACGATCAGTTTGATCTTAACGCCGGCAGCGGAAGCGTCATACAGCGCGTCGGCCACCTGTTCGTCCAGAAGCGAGTTCATTTTCGCGATAATTCCGCTTGGACGGCCTGCCAGCGCGTGTTCCTTCTCGCGGTGTATCAACGCGAACACCGTCGCCTTCAGGCTTGTGGGGGCGGCGATGAGCTCTTCCGTATTAACGCTGCGGCTTTCGTTTTCCAAAGCCTGAAAGAACGCCTGTACGTCCCTGCCGAGTTCTGTTCTGGAAGTGAGAAGGCCCATGTCGGTATAGATCTTCGTATTGCCGTCGTGATAGTTCCCCGTTCCCAAATGCACATAGTTCTTGAAAACGCCGTCTTCCCAGCGCGTGATCAGGATCGCCTTGCTGTGGGTTTTCAATCCGCGGATCCCGTAGATCACATCGCAGCCGGCACGCCGCAGGCGATCGGCATTGGCCAGATTGGTTTCCTCATCAAACCTTGCCTGGGTCTCGATCAAAACCTTCACGCGCTTGCCCGCTTCCGCGGCCTTGGTCAGCGCGCGCACCACCTGGCTGTTATTGCCCACGCGGTACAGCGTCGTTTGAATGCTGACGACGGCGGGGTCAATCGCCGCCTGGCTGTAGAGATTGATGATCGGCTCGAAACTGTGGTAGGGATGGAACAGCAGCCAGTCCCGTTCCCGGATGCGCTGAAAGATGTTTTGGTCCATCAGCTCGTGGATGATCCGCTGCTTGGTCTGCGGGTACTTCAGCTCCGGGAGGTCGATCATGGTATAACAGGTCATCATCAATTTATTCAAGTCCAGCGGGCCGGCGGCCTTGAAAACCTGCCCGTCCGGCACATGGAACTTATGCGCCAACAGCGCAAGCGTTTCACTGCCAATCGCAATCTCCGCTTCCAGCCGCATCACATCGCCCGTTGTACGCTTCACCAGCATTTCGCGCACCGCGGTGATGACGTCCTCCTGCGGGTCCAGTGGAAACTCCTGATTGCGGATAATGCGAAACGCGCTGGCTTCCAGGATATCGTCCTGCGGGAACATCATCCACAGCCATTGGCGCAGTAAATCTTCATGGCGGATGAAACAGAGATTGCCGTTTGAACCGGGAGGCTTGTATACGCGCGGCGTACCCGGGTAGGAAACCATGGCATACCGGACGTCGTTTCCGTTTTTGGGCCGCAATTTCACCATCATGCGAAGCTTCTTCTGGTTCATGGGCCAATATTCTTCGCCCCAGGGGATCACCTTGAGCTTGGGCATGATTTCGTTCCAGAAAATCCGCTTGATTTCCGCCTGTATCGCTTCTGACGGCTCATAATCCGGGAAAAACTGCACGCGGTAACCGGATAGCTCCCGCATCAGGCCTTGATACAGAACGTACTGCGCCCGCTGCTGCTCTTCAATGGCAAAGTTGACGCGATCCAGCTTCTCCCTGCGGGTCAGCCCGCTTGCAAGAACCTGTTCATTTTTAACGCTCAGCCCGTCCTTCAGGATGCTGATATAACGCACCTGCATGAACTCATCCAAATTGGAGGTGACGATGCCCAGGAATTTCGCGCGCTCCAGCAGCGGATTGCGCTGGTTGTCAGCCTCTTTTTGCACTCGATGATTAAATTGCAGCCACGTCAATTCACGATCCAGATACCGTACCAGATCGGTTCTTTCCTGATAGCACTGGTTCATGCGTGCGCCTCCGCATATATTGCCGTTTCTAACGCAGGAGCAATCGGGCATAGGCACGATTGTTCTTGATTATAACACAGATGATAAAAGCCTTACAAGCAGTGCCTGCGGTTGTGCGCGCCTGTTTGCCGTTGCTTTACAAATGACGGGCGCTATGTTAAATTGACAGCAGAACCTCCGCAAAAACAGACGAAAGGAAACTGCAGTATGAAAGGGCATGCGCTATTGCCGCTGGCTGCCGTCCTCTTGATTCTTGGAGCGCCGGTCACCGCCGCTCAAGCCGGTCAGGCGGCAAACCTGCCTTCCCTGAAGGATGTATATGCGGATTATTTCGATTTCGGAAGCGCTTTGAGCAGCGCCGAGCTTCGCAATGCCGACAGGCTTCCCCTTTATCTGTCGCAATACTCCATCATCACGCCGGAGAACGAACTAAAACCAGAGAATGTGCTTGACCTATATAACTCCGCCAAGGTTTCCGCCGAAAATCAGGGCAGCGTCGCGCTGCACTTTAGTACGGTGAAACCCCTGCTGGAGTTTGCCAAGGCAAACGGTTTAAAGGTTCACGGCCACGTTTTGTTCTGGCACAGCCAAACCCCGGACGAGTTCTTCCGCGAATCCTATTCCCGCTCCAAGCCTTACGTTTCGCGGGACGTTATGCTGGAACGCATGGAGAATTATGTGCGGCTGACAATGGAATACATGGCGGAGAATTATCCGGGCCTCATCGTTTCCTGGGACGTCGTCAACGAGGCGATTGACGATGAAACCGGCAAGTACCGTGACAGCAACTTCACCCGAATCGTGGGTTCGGACTTCGTTTTGCAGGCATTCCGTTTTGCCCGCAAGTACGCGCCTGCGGATACGCTTTTATTCTACAACGATTATTCCACCCCTTATCAGCCCAAGCTCAACGGAATTCTAAAGCTTCTTTCCGCGCTGCAGGAGGAGAATTTGGTGGACGGCCACGGGCTGCAGTGCCATTATCAGCTCAATACCCCCACCATTTCACAAATCAAGCAGGCGCTTCAAAAGATCACGGAGATGGGTTTGCTGGTACGGGTCAGCGAAATGGATATCCTGGTAGACGAACCCACCGACGCGCAGTTCAACCTTCAGGCAAAACGATATGAGGAGATCATGAAGGCGCTCCTCTCGTATGCCGATTCGGTCGTCGCCGTGCAAACCTGGGGTACGTTTGACGGTTCCAGTTGGAAATCCGATCATTACCCGCTGCTCTTTCAAAGCGACGGAACCCCCAAGCCCGCGTTTTATGCCCTGACCAATTCCTCCATTCTGCCGTAACCGGCTTGACATTGCGCAGAAAAATACGAATAATGAACAGCACCTTTGTCTGCAAGGAGGGGTACGGATGCGGCATGTAATCACGGCGGTTCAGGACGGTTCCCCTGCATATCGCTCCGGCCTGGAGCCCGGCGACGTGCTGCTGACGCTCAACGGCGAGGACGTGCAGGACGAGATCGATTATCAGGCGCTCAGCGCGCAGCCGGGCTTGCGGTTTACCGTGGAACGCTGCGGGGTTGTGCAGACGCTGCTTGTGGAAAAGGAGAGCTGGGAGCCGCTGGGGCTTCGCTTTGGCGACAGCATGGTGCTCAAGCCGCGCACCTGCAAAAACCGCTGCGTTTTTTGCTTCATCGACCAGATGCCCTTAAAGCTTCGTTCCACCCTCTACGTAAAAGACGACGATTGGCGTTTTTCCCTGATGATGGGCAATTACATCACCCTCACGAACGTTGACGATCAGGAATTTGAACGCATCCTCAGGCGCAAGGCCTCGCCGCTTTACATAAGCGTTCACACGACGGACCCGGATTTGCGCGCGCGCATGATGAACAACCGTTTCGCCGGAGATCTGCTCCCGCGCCTGCGCCGTTTGAAAGACGCCGGCATCCGCTTTCACTGTCAAATCGTATGCTGCCCCGGCATCAACGACGGCACTGCGCTGATGCAAACGCTCAACGACCTGTATACCCTAACCCCCGCTGCGCTTTCCACGGCGATCGTCCCCGTTGGCCTGACCCGGTTTCGGGACAATCTTCCCAAGCTGACCCCATTTAACGAAAGCTCCGCCAAAGCGCTGCTTCGGTTCATCGAACCGTTTCAGAAGCGCTGCCGCGAAACGTTGGGCACGACCTTCGCCTTCGCGTCCGACGAGTTTTACTGTTTGAGCGGCGAAGCGCTGCCGCCCGCCCAATGGTATGAGGATTACCCGCAGATTGAAAACGGAGTTGGGCTGTTGCGCCAGTTCGAGGAGCAAATGCGGGAGGCGGCGGAGGATGACGAGGAGATGGCGCCGCAGCCTCCCAAAACGTTTGTCATTGCGACGGGTACAAGCGCCGCGCCGCATATCCGCCGGTTTTGCGGTCTATATGCTCCGAGAAACGCTGCGGTTCACGTCGTGCCGATCCTCAATCATTTCTTTGGCACCACCGTCACGGTGGCCGGCCTGCTGACGGCCGGCGACGTTCTCAATCAGCTGCCGCCCGCACTTCTTGAACAGGCGGACGAGCTGCTGATCAGCGCTTCAATGCTGCGGCACGAGGGAGACCTGTTTCTGGATGGCATGACGCTTGACGCTTTCAGGGAACGATTGCCTTTGCCTGTCCGCATAACGGATACCGGGGCCGATCTATACAACGCACTGCACAGCCGATAAAGGAGAACTGATATGCCAAAACCGCTCGTGGCCATCGTTGGCCGTCCAAACGTTGGTAAATCCACATTTTTCAATAAAATCGCCGGCCGCCGCATCTCGATTGTGGAAGACACGCCCGGCGTGACGCGCGACCGTATTTATGCGGACGCCGAATGGATGGGACGGCGTTTTACCCTGATTGATACCGGCGGGCTGGACCTGCGCACCGACGACGTTCTGCTCAGCAAAATGCGGCATCAGGCGCAGATCGCCATGGACACCGCGGATGTGATCTGCTTGTTTTGCGACGGGCGCGTCGGCCTGACCAGCGAGGACGAGGACGTTGCCGCGCTTCTGCGCAAGACTCGCAAGCCCATACTGCTCGTCGTCAATAAAATTGACAGTCGAAGCCAGGCCGACGCTTTGTACGATTATTACAGCCTCGGCTTGGGCGATCCGCTGGCCGTATCCTCCACCAACATGCTGGGGCTGGGCGACCTTCTGGAAGAGATTGTCCACCGCCTGCCGCCGCCGGACGCAGACGAGATGGCAGACAGCGGCGACATGATCCAGCTTGCGGTCGTAGGGCGGCCGAACGTTGGAAAAAGCTCGCTTTGCAACCGGATCCTTTCGGAAGAGCGGACGATGGTTTCCGATATTCCCGGCACAACGAGGGATGCGATCGACAGCGCCTTCGTTGATGAGGACGGCACGCACTTCAACATCATCGACACGGCCGGAATGCGCAAGAAAAAGGCGATCGAAGACGAAAGCCTGGAAAAATACAGCGTATTGAGAACCATCGCGGCGATTGAGCGGTGCGACGTTGCGCTGCTGATGATTGAGGCGCAGGAAGGGGTTACCGAGCAGGATACCAAGATTGCCGGTTTGATTCTGGACGCAGGCAAAGCCGTGATCGTCGTCGTAAACAAATGGGATCTTGTGGAGAAAGAAACCAATACCATGGTGAAAATGGAGAAAGAAATCCTGCAGGATCTGAAGTTTATGAACTACGTGCCGGTTCTGTTCCTCTCCGCGCTTACGGGCAGGCGCGTGAACGCGGTGCTTGGAAAGGTTAAAGAGGTGGTGGAAAACTACCGCCGCAGAATACCGACAGGCGTTTTAAACGAAGCGCTTGCGGACGCGCAAATGAGCTTGCAACCTCCCATACAGGGAGGCCGGAAGCTGAAAATATACTATGCAACGCAGCAATCGGTCTGCCCGCCGACCTTCGTTCTGTTTATCAACGACGCCGAATTGCTGCACTTCACCTACGAACGGTATCTGGAAAACCAGCTGCGCAAAAGCTTTTCGTTTATGGGAACGCAGATTCGCTTTATCCTTCGGGAGAAGGAAAAAGAGTAAATACGTCCTAAATCAATTTTTTCGCGCCGGGAATTCTGCGAATCAACAGGATCAGCAGCAGCGCCGTGAGGAAAATGCCGAATTCCCATAACAGCGCGGCGATCATGGGGTTGATCTGCTGCGCCAGCGGCACGAACAGCTTATACCGCGTTTGTGCAATCAAGAAATCCTGCACGAGGTAAATTCCGAAGGCACAGCCGCCCAGCGTTTGCAGGCGGCTCTTTTCCTGCTTGCTGGGAGTACGGAGTATGTCCTTGGCAAGCATCATCGCTGCGGCGGCGCAAGTAATCACGAAAACCGGCGGCGCAGTGCGCTCGTCCATAAACCAATAACGCCCGACGCCGTTCAGGGTTTGATACTCTCCGTATGTGAGCAGCGCAGACGCCGCAAGAGATAGTATGATCACGGCAACGCAAAGCGTTCTGTTGACTTTCTCCACATAGGCGTGTATGTAATGCCCGGCGAAGAAGATACCCAGATAGGTGGAGAACAACGGAATGAATACGAACCCGGACGGCGTGAAGGCTGGTACGTAATGCGAGAGCAGCGGGAGAATTGCCCCAAAGCCCAGCGAGAGCGAGATCATGTAAAGCAGATCCCGTTTTTGCATGCTTTTTGCCAGCCTTTGCAGCCAGGGAAGCATCCATAGCAAGCCGAGGTAAAAATACAAGTACCAAAAAGAGTCGGTAACCGGCCCGTGCCAAACCGCTTTAGCGAAACCCAACAGGTTCAGCACGTCCGCGGCGCCGCCGCCTGCCTGCAATACGCCTACGGTAAAATAGAGAAACGAAAACAGAACCAGCACCCCGGCGATGCGGAGAATTCTTTGGAATGTTTTTTGATAGGCGTCCACTTTGGGAAGCAGGCATGCGCCGGATACCATGACGAAAAGCGGTACGCCGATTTTACTGAGATAGTACCAGACGATTGAAATCCACCAGCGCAGCTGCGCGGGCGAGGATGCCTGAAACACAAGGCTGTTGGTATGATTGACGACGACTAAAAACACCGCGGCAATGCGGATGAAATCCATATAGGCAAAACGCCTGTTGGTGTCAGCCGGCATGGAGCGGCTCCCTCCCCTGCCTCAGCAGTTCCCAGGAAAGCGCAAGGATCAGCACAAGATTCAGCACGCCGCCAAGCTGAAGATCGATAATCTCGCGGCCCAGCAAATAGGAGCAATAGGTGCTTACGACGGAGAACACGGAAAGTATTGCGTAAAGGATTGCCCTGGGCTTCCACAGCAGCACAGCCCATAGCAGCAGCAGCACTTCCCCTACGATTCCGTAACGCTCATGCATGTGCGGCAGGAAAAACACACAAGTCAGTACGCTCCATGCGCAAAGCAAAACGGCAGCCTGTCTGTCCAGTTTGATTTTCCGCCAAATCATCCAAACCGCCATACCGCCCAAAACGGAAACGGTTAAGGCAACGGAGTACTTTTCCCACATATCCCTGGAAAGCAGCGGGCTTTTCACGGCGTCACCCAGCAACGCGTGCAGGTTCGCCGCGTTCATGGTTGCGGCGGAGTACGAGTTCGTCTGCGCGGCAAGATAATCGGCCGCAGAACCAAACCCGACGTTCATCAGCTGCAACGGAACCCTGACCGCAAACCAAACCGCCGGGACGAGCAGATACCACAGAATGCTGAATTTCTTCTCAAAACAGAAGTACAGGAGCAATATGGCGGGCAGCAGAAACACGGCTTGCAGCTTAAACGAAAGCGCAAGCCCGAAACAAAGCATGCCAAGCGCCGGTTTGCCCCGGAATAGAAAAACCAGCGTTAACAGCGAAAAGAACAGATAAATCACATCCGTCTGTCCCCAGGCAACGCCGTTGAGCAGAAGAACGGGATCAAGCCATAGCAAGGAAAACGCGGCGAACAGCCCGGTTACCCTGCGCGTTTTCGGCAGGATTTGCCAGATCAGCAGACAGGCGACCGCCACCTGCGCCATGTCGAATGCGACGACGATGAGCTTGAGCAGCGTAATCGAAGTCATGTTCGGGAACAGTTTCGCCGCAAGCGCCCAAAGATAGACGTGCGCAGCGCTGTAAGGGAACGGCGTAAAATCGGCGAAAAGCTTGGCAATTCCGCCGGATTGCAGGGATTCCATCCAGGGGATATAATCGCCCAGCATATCCAGCGATACAACTGTGCGCAGGAGGTAGCGGAGATATAGCCCTATTCCAAATACAACCGCAAACGCAAACCACAGACAATTTTTCGCAATCCACGTTTTCGCGCGATCTTCAACAGCTCTCATGTCCTATATCTCCGTCATATTAGTTTGCAGCCAGTTCTCGGCAGCCCGAATACTGTCTTCCACGGCATTGGGCGCGGGGCCGCCGCGCAAATTACGGCGGGAAACGCAGGCCGTTAACGAGATTGCCTGGAATATATCCGCCTCAAACAGCGTGCTGTGCCGACGCAATTCCGCAAGGCTCAGTTCTTCCAGGCCCCGGCCTTCCCGTACGCACTGCTTAACCAGCGTTCCGCTCACATGGTGCGCATCCCGAAACGGCATGCCCTTTCCCACCAGATAATCCGCAAGGTCGGTTGCGTTGGTGAAACCGAGCTTGGCGCTTTCCCGCATCCGCTCCTCCTGAAAAGTCACCGTTGACAGCATCTCCGTAAACACGTCCAGACAGCTGCCAAGCGTATCGTAGGCATCGAAGAACGCTTCCTTGTCCTCCTGCATGTCCTTGTTATAGGCAAGCGGCAGGCCTTTCATGGCCGTGAGAAGCGCGGTCAGATCGCCGTATACGCGGCCGGTTTTTCCGCGGATCAGCTCACAGGCGTCCGGGTTTTTCTTCTGCGGCATGATACTGGAACCGGTGGAGAACGCGTCGTCCATGGTTACGGTGCCGAATTCATTGGTCGACCATAGGATCAGCTCTTCGCAAAAACGGCTCAGATGCATCATGCATACGCTTGAGGCTGCCAGAAACGATAACAGATAGTCGCGGTCGCTGACGGCGTCCATCGCATTGTCCGAAACGCTTAGGAAACCAAGCAGCTGCGCAACGCGTTCGCGGTTGAGGGGGTACGTGGTGCCGGCAAGCGCGCCGGAACCCAGCGGCATCACGTCGGCTTCACGGTAAGCGGCGCGGAAGCGGCGCATATCGCGCATCACCATCTGCGCATATGCCATGAGATGAAAGGCCAGCGTAACCGGCTGCGCCTTTTGGAGATGCGTATATCCGGGCATTATGGTATCTAAATGCCGTTTCGCAAGTGAAAGCAGTAATTCCAGTAGTTTCCGCAGCTTGTCCTGAATGTCTGCACAGGCCATCTTCGCATACATACGGGTATCCAGCGCCACCTGATCGTTGCGGCTGCGGCCGGTATGGAGCCGTTTTCCGGCCTCGCCGATACGGCGGGTGAGTTCCGCCTCCGCGAACATATGCACGTCTTCGGCGGTCATCGAAACGGCGAGGTTTCCGTTCTCATCGTCTTTCAGCATTTCCTGCAGTCCAGCGATGATCGCGTCGGCATCCGCCGCGGCAAGGATGCCCTGTTCCTTCATCATCGTTGCGTGCGCGATCGACCCGAGAATATCGCAGCGCAGCAGACGCTGATCAAATGGGATGGAGGAATGAAAATCATCCATCAATTTGCTGGTTTGCTTCTCAAACCGCCCTGCCCAAAGTTTATCCATGCCGCACCTTCCTTACGTTCGCTTAACCGCAGGTACACCGGATGGAGAAGCTGACTCCCCAAACATAATATGTAATGTAAACCTCGCGCACCGAATGGTTGTCCTTGCGTGTCAGGATCGTTGCCGATACGCTGCCGCCGGTTTTCGCCTGCAGGGTATGGTTGGCAAAATCGCCGATCTGCAGCACGTCGCCTTCCTGGGGAATGATTTGGATCTCGATCATTTCCACAGGTACCAGGCATTGGTTGGAAAGCTGCAACGTGTAGGTGACGAACGCGTAATCCGCCGCATCGCCGATCGGCGCATCGGTAAACATCGTACCCTGCAGCGCATCCAGCCCGGAATATCCTTTCACCTGTTGAAACAGCTCCGGCTGCGTGCTTGCCTGTACGCCGCTAATCTCGCAATCCGCCACCGTAACCTTGGCCGTGAAGAAGAAATAACCGACGATCACCAAAACCACGATCAACAGGGCGATCATAAACAGCATCAGGTACTTGAGAAACGTCATGGAAACACCTCGATATCAATCGTCCGAAGACAAGATCCCGCGTATCTCGTCAATCATCTCGCTGTCCTTCAGCCGGAACTTGAACTCCACGCGGCGCGAGGCTTCCATATCCACGTTTCCGTTCGCATCGTTGACCGGATCGGAATAGCTGCGGCCTTTCGCGGTCAAAATCGAATACAGCAGATCCCGCTGCCTGTCTGTGAGCTGCTCCATCTGCAGGCAGTATTTAGCCACGGAAAGCGCGCGCTCCTGTGAGAGTTCCAAGTTGTAAAGATACGACCCCGAGGTGTCGGTATGGCCCTCGATCACGATTTCTCCCAGGTAATCCGCATATTGATCGCTCAGCAGCACGGACAGATAAACAGGGATGAAGCTGTTGAGGAAATCGCGGCCTTCCTGCTTGATCGTATCGGAGTTGTAATCGAAGAATACCGTGCTTTCCAACATGATGTCGCCCGTATTCGGATCCACGGTCGCCTTCAGGTTCGCGTCCGTCAGCGCCGACGCCAGATCGCGGATGATTTTCGTACGGACGCCCACCAGATCCTCCAGCTTTTGCTGCTGCTCGTCCATGGCAATCTGCTGGGATTCCAGCAGGTCCATTGCGGCGTTGAGTTTCACTTCCTGCTCTGCCAGTGTGGATTGGGTTTCGTTAAGGGTGTCTTCTTTCTCCGAAAGAGATGCTTTCGCCGCGGCAATGATCGCTTCCTGCTCGGTCAGGGTCTGTTGCTGCACATTCAGGAGCCCTTTTTGCTCGTCTATTTCCGTAAGCGCGCTGTCCAGCGCGTTCTGCTTATCCAAAAGCTGCGCCTGCTGCTCGTCCAGCGTCGTTTGCTGGGACGATAAAAGCGCGCTTTGCGCATCCAGCTCCGCCGTTTTGATTTCCAGAAGCGAGAAGTACTGGTAAATGGTATAGCAAAGCACCAGCACGAAAACAAGCACAAGCGCAGCCATCATATCGGAATATGATATCCAGGCCGCGCCGGTATCCGCACGCGATGTGCGGCCGCGCAGCCGCGATTTCCGCCTCATGCCTGTTGACCTCCGCTACGCTCCGCGCCGCCCAGCCCGTTATCCTGCGCTGCGAAATACAACGGCAGCCTGTTTACGGCCTCGCTCATCCTGTTCATTGTCTCCGTTAAGGCGTCGAGCTTATCCAAAAGCTCGCTTTCCGCCTTGAGGCGGTTTTTGGCGTCCGCCTTCCCGGCTGCGTTATCCAACCCGCCGCGCAGGGTATCGAGGGTTTGCGTGAGTTTGGTCATGGTTTCTTCGTTTTGGCGAAGCAGCTTTTCCAGTTCCTTGCGGTCCTTCACCGCCGGATCGGCCGCCTGCTTGCTCAGGGCGAGCTCTCTGGCCGTGTCGATGCTCTCGTTGATCCCTTGCTGGGCCTGCGCAAGGCTTTCGTTCATCCGCTCCATAGTCCCTGCAAGCACATTGAACTGCCCGTTCAGCGCCGCGTCCATCTGCTGCATAAAGCGGTTGACGATTCGCTGGATACCGTCCACCTGCTCCCGTGTGGTGCCCTGGATGAAATTATCCATCGACATCGTCAGCGGATGGGTAGCACGGCTGACCGCCAGTTCCACCGCGCCGGCGATCTGCCCCCCAAGCTGCCCGATGGTCTGCTGCATGCCCAGATCCTCATCCTGCTTCTGGATGATCATCTGTACGTCCGCATCCAGCGGGCGGGGCATGGCAAGCTCGTAAAAGGTTTCGTCAAACGCGTCCAGCGATTTGAAAGCGCGCCCCTTGACCACATGATAAACGACGTTAAACACAATGGAACAGGTAATGCCGACCACGGACGTTGCAAACGCGAACCGCATGCCGTCCAGCAGCGTCGGTATGCTTGAGATCGTGGTGGAACTGTCTGCGAAATTCATGTTCGTAAGGCCCTCCATCATTCCGATGAAGGTTCCCAGAATGCCAAGCGAAGTAAGCAGCGATGGCAGAACCTCGGCTACCTGCGCATGACCCGGCTTATACACAACCGAATCCTCGTTGATGTATTCTTCGGTGTTGCAGGGAAGCCCGCGCAGATCCAGCTGATCCGCATTCAGTAAAAAACGCTGCCAGTCCGGCCGTAAAGCCCGGCCCAGAAAGCGCGGTTCCTGCCATACGGGTTTCTTTTTGCTGCCGGACGTACGCTCCAGTTTGGCTACGGCGCGGTTTAGAAGCGTACTGTTACGGTAAACGGGATAAATACACTTGACGACGCCGAAAATAAAAATCAGCGCGGTCATCCCGTATACCAGTATCTGTGAGAGTCCCGCCGTCAATTGCTTGATGATTTCGCTTGGCATAAACGCATCACCGATCCTCTTTCCGTCACTTGTGCATTAGCTTAACACTTTATTCATGTTTTGTAAATATATATCGGCCCGGCGCAGGGCTGCAGAAAAGGAAAAAGGCGGGTTTCCCCGCCTTTTTTACAATATGGAAAGCCGCTTCCCGTGTTCCTATGCCTCGGGTTCCAACAAGCCCAGGTCGCCGTCCTTGCGCAGATAAAGCACGTTGATCTGATCGGTGTCCGCGTTCACGAATACGAAGAAGCTATGCCCCAGAAGTTCCATTTGGAGAATGGCGTCATCCAGCGACATGGGCCGTACGGGGAACGTTTTGTTACGGACGATCTTGCGTTTCGCGTCCGCCAGCGTATCGATCTCTTCGGTAAACTCCAGATCGGCGCTCAGGAACGCATCCTCTTTCAGCCGCTTGCTCAGCTTGGTGCGGTGTTTATGAATCTGCCGCTCCATTTTAGCCAGCGCCTGGTCAATGGATATATAGAGGTTCTCGTCGTTACTGGCTTCGGAACGAAGTACGATCCCTTCCATGGGTACGGTAATTTCGCAGGTACGGCGGTGGTTCTTCTCCCGTGCCAGCCGCACCGTCATTTCCGCGGTCGCATCCAGATACCGCCCCATCTTTTCCGTTTTGCGCAGTACGCGTTCCGAAACCGCCGGGGATACGCTCATATTCTTGCCGATAATCGTCGTCTTCATCTGTCATTGCTCCTTTATGTGAAATACGGCTGCGAATGCCGAAAATAAGCCTGAACTGTGCAGACTCCACTTGATGTTCGTATTTTCAAGACCGTGCCGGACGGCTCTCATGCGGTTAAAACGAAATCAACCTCGCCCGCAAAGTTTCCATGATTTCCGTCTCGGCACGGGTCTTACCCGGATGTGCCAAGGGAACCACGCTCCTTTCCACGGGTACGTCCTGTGATTTCCACAGGGTAACCTTTCGACGTTTGGCGGCAACTTCCTGCTTTTGCGCGGTGCCTTTTGGCACCCTGCACAGGCTACTTCGTGCGTTCCACAATCGCCCCGCCCAGGCACTGGTCGCCCTGGTAGAGAACGGCGCTTTGGCCGGGTGTTACGGCGCGCTGCGGTTCGTCTGCCGTTATTTGTAATGTGTCACCATTCTGAACGATCGAAACCTGCTGATCCGGCTGGCGATAGCGGAATTTCGCCGTACAGCGGTATGGTTCGCCTTCGCGCACCGGCGGTTGATCCGAAATCCAGGTAACCTCCGCCGCTTCGATGAAACGGGAAAACAGGCCCGGATGATCGTCTCCCTGCCCTACCACCAGAACGTTATTTTGCAGATCCTTTTGCAGCACAAACCAGCTTCTGCCGTCTCCGCGCCCGCCGATATTGAGCCCCTTGCGCTGCCCCAGCGTGTAGTACGCAAGCCCGATATGCGTTCCCACGGTTTCTCCGGCTTCGGTTCGCATCGGGCCCGGCGCAGCCGGAAGATAGCCTTTGAGGAACGCGCGGAAATTACGTTCTCCGATAAAACAGATCCCGGTGGAATCCTTTTTATCGCTTACCGATAAGCCGTGCTCTCTTGCGATTGCCCGGACTTGGGTTTTCGTCATCCCCCCGACGGGGAAAACGGCCCGTGCCAATTGCGCTTCTTTGAGCATGTACAGGAAATAGCTCTGATCCTTGGCGGTATCGGCGCCGCGCAGAAGCGCCGTTCGTCCTTCCCGTTGCTCCGTGCGCACGAAATGCCCGGTCGCCAGTTTATCCGCACCCAGCTTCAGCGCGAACTCCAAAAACGCCCTGAACTTGATCTCGCGATTACACAGAACGTCCGGGTTCGGCGTTCTGCCTTTCTTATACTCGTTCAGAAAATGACTGAACACGCGGTCCTGATATTCTTTTTCAAAATTGACGGCATAAAACGGGACATCGATCATCTGGCAAACGGCTTGCACGTCCTCCCAATCCTCGGTTGCGGTGCAGATTCCGTTCTCATCCTGTTCCGCCCAGTTCTTCATGAACACACCGACAACGTCGTACCCCTGCTGTTTCAAAAGCAAAGCCGCGACCGATGAGTCCACCCCTCCGGACATGCCTACGACAATCCGCTCCATTTATATCCCCTCGGCTTCATCCAAACGGCGCAGCACAGCCGCAAGGACGTCCCCAGCGAGCGCATCCACCGGCTTTGCCGCGTCCACCGCCAGAAAGCGCTGCGGCGAGTGTAAAATCAGCTGTTCGTACGCTTCTTCCGTGCGCGCGTAAAACTGTGCCGGCTGGCTTTCGAGCCGGTCCAGCTTCGAAGCGCTTCTGCGACGGTTTAGCGCCTGCATATGATCAATCCGCAGATAAACGGTTGCGTCCGGTATCATTTCCCGGATGGCAAACGCGTTTATCTGCGCAACCTCCGCAATGCCCAGCCCGCGGCCGCCGCCCTGATAGGCAATGGAGCTGTCCACGAAACGGTCGCAAAGCACGAGCTTGCCTTTGTGAACGGCGGGGCGGATCACCTCGTTCACATGCTGTGCGCGCGAAGCGGCATAGAGAAGCGCTTCGCATGAATCCGTCATTTCGGCATTGTCCGGCGTCAGCACCAAATCACGGATGCTTTCGCTGATTCTGCATCCGCCGGGTTCCCGCGTCTGGAGAAGATCGTACCCCATGGCAATAAGCCGCGCAGACAAGCGGTTGATCTGCGTTGTTTTTCCGCTTCCGTCCATCCCTTCCACCGTCAGGAAAAAACCGCGCGGCTGTTGGTACGAAGGGCACAACAGCTGCAAGAGATCATCGGTCGTTTCCACCAGATGCGTGGGCGAAGCGGCTTCCAGCTCGCCTTCCTCGGCATAACCGTAACGCACGCCGATGCTGTCGATCCCGTTCTGCTTTGCGCCTTCGATATCGAACTTCCGGTCGCCGACCATTGCCGCCTTGCGATAGGTTCCCGGCAGCGCCTGTTCGATCAGCTTTGCCTTGCCGATCTGTTTTTCGTTGTTCTGTTCTCCCAGAACCCGGTCAAAGTACCGGTCCAGATGATAAACCTCGAGGAGCTTCACCGTGCGATGCACGGGTTTGGACGTGGCGACGGCTAAAAAAACGCCCTGCCGTTTCAAAGCCGCAAGCAGCGTGCGGATTCCGGGAAAAACGCTGTATAAATACATTCCCTCGCGGTCGTAATGCGTAACGTAATGCTGTATCGCTTCGTCCACCTTGTCCTTGGGAAACCCCGGAATTCTGGGAAACGATTCGCGCAAAGGCGGCCCGATGAAGCGTTTCAGCGTTTCATTGGGTACATTTTCTATGCAAAGCTTGGAAAGCGCGTACTGCATGGACGCAAGAATTCCGTCCTCCGATCGCGTCAGTGTGCCGTCCAGGTCGAACAAAACCGCGTCATAGGGTACATTTGGCATATCGTTTCTCCTTATCGTACGCACCGAAGCCCGCCATCCATTCCGAACAAACGGTTGGCGGGAGCCGCGTGAATCAGCTCCGCAATTTCATCCGTTACCGCTTCCCCGGCGGTCAGCCAGGCAACGCCCGGCGGATATAACCCGACGTTTACGGCGCTCACACGCCCTACCGCGTCCTTCACATTCACGAGCTCCGTATCCGCAAACACGGCGTCGGATAGCGGCATCAGCCGCCGCGGCTGACCTGCGGGAAACAGCGGGAAGGCGGCTGCCGTCGGAGCCGGGAAAGGTTCGGCGGCGATTTTCGCAAGCGCGTCTAGCAGTCTGTGCAGCCGTTGTTCCCCGTCCAGCAGGCTCAGGATGCACACAATATGATCTCCGTCGCTCATTTCGACGTCGATCCCCATTTCCTGCAGCCTGCTTTGCAGCCGCTCGCCGCCCTGCGGCGCCTTGAGCACCAGCCGAAGCTGATCGGAAGGATAGCCGCTCCGGCTGTCGGTAAACCCCAGCGCCTCCGCCGCCTGCATAAAGGCATGCATGGCGGTTAACAAACGGTCGCAAGCCTGGCGGCCGTATAGATCCATCCAGGCACGGGCGTCGTCCATGGATTGCATTACCGTAAACGAAGGGCTGGACGTTTGCACCATGCGCAAGACAGACCGCAGCCGCGCCGTATCCACGCCGTTCATCGCGTGAAGCCATGCCGCGGCGTTGACCGCCGGAAGTGTTTTATGCGCCGATTGAACGAACAGATCGGCTCCGTGCGCCCCCGCGTTGCCTAGGTCGCCGCGCCAATTGAAATACGCGCCGTGCGCTTCGTCGCAAAGCAGCGGCAAGCCTCTATCATGCGCAAGCTCCGCGATGGCGGGGATATCGGCAAGAAGACCGTAATAATCGCTGCTGACGGCAAAAACCGCCTTTGCCTGGGGGTTTTCGTCCAACGCGCGCCGGTAAGCCCTGGGCGTCGTGATCATAAAACCGCCGGGCAGCGCTTCAATCTCTGTGAATACGGGGTTGATACCGGCGATCGCGCAAAGGTTCAGCGCGCTCAGGTGCACGTTGCGCGGCAGGATTACCGTATCTCCACGTTTGCACGCGTATAACAGCATGGCGTGCACCCCGGCCGTGGAACCGCCGTGGAGCAGGAAGGACGCCCGGGCATTCGCGCTTTTCGCAAGCAAGCGTTCCGCCTCGGCGATTGCGCCGGAGGGATGATGCAAATCGTCTGTTACGGGCAGCTCCGTGGTCTCCAAAAGGCTTGCGTCCAATGCCTCGAAGAGCGGTTTCCCCTGCATCGCGGGCATGTGCAGCGATAAACGCCCGGAAACCGCTTGCAGCAGTTCGTGTATCGGCCGTCGCACAGGCTCGCCTCCTTGCTTCATCCAACGATAGCATAACAAAATTACAAGTCTTTCGCAAGGTTACACTATGCTTTATCCGTTGAAAACGATATAATACGGGTGAGGCGTTTTTTCCTTTCGGCGCCCAAGCGCAACCGCTTCACGGCTATTGCATGTTTTTGAAGAATGCGCTAGAATGACACGCATCGCGGCGCGGCCAACCTTGCCATATGTTCGGCAAGCCGGCGGAGGATATGGTTATGAGCACCAAACCGGATTTTCCCAAGTTCCGACTCCATTTTTTTAATGCGGAAGGAATGTCGGAACAGATCCGCAAGAACCTCTATTGGGTTATTTGGTCAGTCACGATTGGGATGGTTGGGTTTATCATCACAACCGGTCCTATTTGGAGCGCATTTCAACGCGAAGTACTTGGCGCCAACGATTTCCAGATCGGTTTAATATCCGCTATTCCCGTTGCCACCTGCGTTTTGCAGGTCTTTATCAGCTATTATATGGAAAAGAAGCGCAACCGGCGCTTTATTTTGCTTGCCATGGGCTTGATCGGCCGCTCGCTGTGG
Source organism: Bacillota bacterium (assembly GCA_023459675.1). Lineage (GTDB taxonomy): Bacteria > Bacillota > Clostridia > Christensenellales > Aristaeellaceae > CAXXOK01. The sequence continues at coordinate 27,475 of JAEWTC010000138.1, forward strand.
ATTTTGATCGCTCTGGTGCCCTATATCTTCCCGTTCTTTTCCGTTGATCTGCGCATATGGCTGGTGATTGTTTTCGTGGTCGTTATCTCCAGCGGCAACAGCGGCGTAAACCTTGCGTGGGGCAGCCTGATGGGCGACATGATTCCCATCCGCATCCGCGGCGCGTATTTCAGCACGCGCCAGCGGATCAGCCTCATCTCCGGCGTCGCAACAGGGCTGCTGCTCTCGCTGATGATCGACAAGGTGGGCTTGGTCGGTTATTCGATCGCGCTAGGCGTTGCGGGCGTTACGATGATCCTGGATATCTCGTGTTTCTTCTTCGTGAAGTGGCCGGAGATGGAGGAGGCGCATCTGCCCTCGCTGGGAAAGCTTCTCAAAGAGGTCTTCACCAACAAACGATTTGTAAAAGTCGTTACGTTTTATTCTGCCTGGCTGTTTTCCGTGAATATTGCAGGCCCGTTTTGGAATATTCATATGCTGGAATACCTGCAGATGAATTTTATCCAGATGACGCTTTATACGCAGGTATTGTCCGGCGTGTCCACCATCTTCTTCGTCGCCAACTGGGGGCGTTTGATTGACCGTTACGGAAACAAGCCCGTATTGCAGATGGCGGCGATTTGCATAGTGTTTTCCCCCATTCCCTGGCTGTTCGCCACCCACTCGTCGGCGTATATCATCATCATTTCCAACGTCATTTCCGGCGCAACCTGGCCGGTGATCGATATCGCGCAGCAGAATCTGTACCTGTCGCAATCCCCGCGGACGCATCGTTCCATGTACATCGCCGTATTCTTCGCCTGTATCAACCTCTTTGGCATTGCGCTGGCCAACGCCATCGGCGGTTACCTGATGCAGACGCCGTTTCTTTACTTATCCCAGCAATACCCCACGGTACTTGGTTTTCCGTTTTCCAAAATGCACTGGATGATCATCACGTCCGTTTTGCTGCGGGCCGCCGTGCTGATCTTCTTCCTGCCGCGGATTAACGAGGAAGGCGCGCATACATTTTCGGGCACGGTCAAGAGTATCGCCAAAAGCCGTTCGGCATTCTTTCATAACAGGTTACATGCAAGGCAGCTTTCAGCGCTGCAGAAAAAAGCGCGCAAAGAGCTGCAAAATGAAGAGCAAAGCAATCGCGACGAGGCCGAATGAGGGAAAAACAGGGTTCTTTACGTGATTTGAAGAATGTTCCCACACAATACTTACGATTTCCCGGGGAGGTGACAGGTTGAAGTGCCCACAATGCGGCCGTTGGAACCGTTCCACGCTGCCACACTGCCAGTTTTGCGGCACAGCGCTTCCTACGCAAGCCGATACCCCGGCGCCCGCTTCCTCTTCCTGGCAGGAAGAGCTTAAGGATTCGCCCAAGTCCTACATTCTGGTTGACGAACAGGGCCAGACCGAAACCAAAGCGGAATACCGTGACACGCTTGCCGATGAAATGGTGAACCTTCACCGCCGGAAAAAGGAAGGCGAGCAGCGCCAGCGTGAGCTTCGCACCCAGGCTGCGCAGAACCGGCTTGCACCTTCCTCCCGCACCGTTCGCACCACCAGCAACCGCGGCACCTTTTTTTCCAAGCTGCAGGATCACCCGGACGCCGCGCTGCGCCCCGTAGACTCGCGCCTCGTTGAAGACGGTTCTCCCGTTGCGGCAGACGCCAAACTGGTACGCTCGGCGAGCTACCAAAGAGCGGACGAAGGGCAAGGCGGCGGAAACACGGATCCCTATGAAAACCGTCAGGTGTACGACGGTTACGACGACGCGGAAAGCTTTGTACCCGAATATCAGCGTTCCGATGATTACGAACTTCGCCAGCATCCGTCCGGCGGGATACCGCCCCGCGTTTTGAAGCGGCAAACCCGTACGCGCCGAATCCTGATTTTGATCTTGATGGCCGCCTGCCTTGCCGTGATCGGGTGGATTGGGCTTACGGTGATCGTACCGATTTTTCAGGCGACCGGCGCGCAGGATGCCTCAACAGTTACGATCACCCCGACCATCCGGGACGACCTGGCTGCCCATACCATTACCATTTCGGGAAATGACGGGGAACGGATCTCCCTTCGCGAGTTGCGTACGTCCGCCATCGTAACGGGCGGCGTTGCGACGTTCGATATCATGGATTACAGCTGGTACGACGATACGGACGCCTCCCTTGCCGAAAGCATGGAGGTGACCTTAACCCCATACCGCATCACAGAAACCGGCAAGCAAACGCCGCTTCCCGAAATCCACTACACCGTAGATATCCCGCTTTCCTATATTGAGCTTTACGACCCCGCCAACCCCTATACGACGGTAAGCACCGCGCTGTACACGATCGTGTTCTATGTCAGCGAAGGCAGCAAGGTATACATTAACGGCCAGGATCATTCGGACCTCGTCACCAAAACGACGGGCAAGGTCAGCTACAACGCTACCGTGCAGCCCATTGGCGAGAATGTATTCGACATCGTTGTGCGAAGCCCGCACTGCCGCGAAAACTCCATGAAGATTACGCTTTACCGGGAGGTGCAGGCCATTCCCCTGGATCTCTCCAGCGATATCTCCAACATCAGCAATTACGATGTGATGACCATACGCGCGACGACCATCCCCGGCGCGGTGATCCATGTGCTGTCGCCCTATTCGGATCTGGATATCACCAATACCGAGCGCGACGGAACGTTTACCTTCAAAGCGCTGTTTGATACCATCGGCTACAATACCATCGTCATCACCGCGGATTACCCGGGGAAACCGCAGACGAAGCTGGAGTATTCGGTGTACTATGTGCCGTCTGTCGACGTGTACAGCCGGAAAGCCTGGGACATCGTTTCCCAGTATACCGACCTGATGGATAACATGAGCATCCGCAAATCCAACAACCAGATCTACGTCTGCATCGGGGAAATCCTGTCCATCGAAACCACGCGTCCGCAGCGCGCGTTCATGAAATGCACGAATGCCGCGGGCAGCGTTACCGTGTATGTGGAAAACCAGACCAAAACGGAATGGGAAGCCGGAAAGTCCTATCGGCTTTTCGGAGACGCATACGGGATGTACAGCCAGGTGCCGTGGCTGATCGTCCGGTATACGTATGACCCGTAAACAAAAACCCGGCGAACGCCGGGTTTTTTACTAGTATTCTTTTCCATGAAACGCGTCCGCAATGTGCAGCACGCCTTCGGCCGTTACCTCTACGACGTCGAAACGGATCGGGCCGTCGTGATCGTGTTCCGCCAGATAATACAGCGCGGTCTTTACAATCCGCCGCTGTTTCGCCACGGTTACAGCCATCAGGCCCTCGCCTTTCCGGCCGGCGTCGCGGAGCTTCACTTCCACAAAAACCAGCGTTTCCCCGTCCAGCATGATAACGTCTATTTCACCGCCGGCAACGCGGTAGCGGCGGCGCACAAGGCGCATGCCCTGCTCTTCCAAATATTGAACGGCCTGGCCTTCGCCGGCCAGGCCTTTATCATAGGTTCTCTCAGTCATTGGGGAACGTTTCGTAAAGCGGGAAACGTTTCATCATTTCGATCACGTCGGCTTCCACTCCGGGGCAGGCCGCTTCTCCGCCCTGCATGACGCGGGCGATAAACCCGGCGATCAGCCCCATATCGCTTTCCACCATGCCGCGGGTTGTAACCGCCGGTGTACCCACGCGAACGCCGCTGGTAATCGTCGGCTTGCGCTTCTCGCCGGGCACGGTGTTTTTGTTGGTGGTGATCCGGCACAGGCCCAGCAGCGTTTCCAAATCCTTGCCTGTCATTTCCGTGTCGGACAAATCCAGCAGAAGCAGATGGTTATCCGTGCCCCCCGAAACCATTTCGATGCCATGGCCGCGGAAGGCGTTTTCCAGCGCTTTCGCGTTTACAATCACCTGCCGCTGGTAGGCTTTGAACGACGGTTCCAGCGCTTCCTTGAAGCATACGGCTTTCGCGGCGATGACGTGCATCAGCGGGCCGCCCTGCGTGCCGGGGAAAATTGCCTTGTCAATCGCCTTGGCATACTCTTCCTTGCAAAGGATCATGCCACCGCGCGGGCCGCGCAGGGTTTTATGCGTCGTCGTGGTGACGAAATCGGCATACGGCATGGGCGACTCATGCTCGCCCGCGGCCACAAGGCCCGCGATATGCGCCATGTCTACCATGAACAGGCTTCCGGTTTCGTCGGCAATTTCCCGAATACGCTTGAAATCAATCGCGCGCGGATACGCGGACGCGCCAGCCACGATCAGCCGCGGGTGATTCGCCTTCGCCAGGTCACGCAGCTCGTCGTAATCTATTCTGCCGGTGGCGGCGTCCACACCGTAGGGAACGAAGTTAAAATACTTACCGGAAATGTTTACCTTGCTGCCGTGGGTCAGATGCCCGCCATGGCTCAAGTTCATGCCGAGCACCGTATCGCCGGGCTCCAGAATGGCAAAATACACGGCGGTGTTGGCCTGGGCTCCGCTATGGGGCTGTACGTTCGCGTGTTCGGCACCGAATATTTCCTTGGCCCGGTTGCGGGCAAGCTCTTCGGTTACGTCCACAAACTCGCATCCGCCGTAATAACGGTGGCCGGGATAACCTTCGGCGTATTTATTCGTCAGGGGTGAACCCATTGCTTCCATCACGGCGGGACTTACGAAGTTTTCCGATGCGATCAGCTCAATATGCGCGCGTTGGCGTTTGACCTCATCCGCAATCGTTTGGAACAGCTCCGGATCGCTTTTCATCACGTGACTGAAATTCATTGCGCATTCCCCCTACTGTTTGTAATCAAAACCGTATGCACTCCAACTGAGCGGCCCCGCAGCACCTTTCAGAAAGCGCTTACTGCTGCTACCTTCCGGTCCTGACAGGATTCACGCCATGAAATCGCACGGGACTCAGTCGTCATCGTACACACGGCCTCCGTATTATACAATGGGCGCACGGGAATTGCAATCCAAGCTCCCCCGTTGTTGTGTTCTTTTCACAGAACAAGCAAGCCCCGTCACGGTTTTCCGGTTGCGCGAAAACCCGGCTGGTCGGCGGAAGGCTTGCGCCCCGCCGCATTCCGTGATACCTTAGGAAACGAAGCACAGGCTTTCTCCACCCTGCGTCACAACCCGAAAGGAAACGCTTTGCCATGAAACGAAAAGCGCTTGCGATGGCAGTTCTCACAACGCTGCTGTGGTCCGGCTCCTATATATTGAATAAGCTGGCGTTTCAGGGCGGGATCGGCCCGCTGACGCTTTCCGGGCTTCGATATGCAATTGCATCGCTCTTCCTGTTTGGGATCGGCGCCGCTGGCAAGCAGAAAATGAAAAGCGCCCCGCTCCCCCTTGGAACGGTTCTCCTGCTGGGCGTGCTTGGGTACGCCGTTGCGCAGGGCTTGCAGTATATCGGCCAGACCGCATTAACGCCTACGCAGTCCTCCCTGTTCTTAAGCGTTGGAAATACGGTGATGGTGATGATCGCCGACAGAGTTTGGATGCGGGAAAACCAGGGCAGGGGCGATCTGATCAAGTGTCTTTTTCTGATTTTGGGGATCGTTTTATATTATTTCCCGTGGGGTACGGAAAAACTGTCCGTGACGGGCATGGGTTTCATGCTTCTGTCATCCGTCGGTTATGCTGTTAACATGACGCTTACGCGGCGGATAATGCGCCATCACCCTGTGAATACCAAGCGGCTGGTGGCGCAGACCATGCTGGTCGGCGCCGTGGTTTTACTGGTCGCCGGGCTTATGACCGAGGGTTTGCCGGTGATCACGCCCAGGCTTCTCATGATTCTCGCCTATTTGAGCCTTGTCAGCGGCGCATTGGGCTTTACCCTGTGGACGTGGAGCCAGAAGGAACTGACCGCGTTTGAGAGCAGCAGCATCAATAACCTGATGCTGATCGAAATCGCGGTCATGGACTTTGCGTTCTTCCGGCGTACGTTCAGCCTGCTGCAGCTTGCGGCGATCGGGATTGTGTTTGGCTCCATTCTTGCGATTCAGAAAAAAAGAACATCGAAGTGATGTTCTTTTTCGCTTATGCGGGCTTTAAAGAATGAACCGCCTTGCGTCGTATGCGGCTTCTTCCTTGCGAAGATGTTCCAGCACATACTCTTCCGTGATTTGCAGATCGACGACCGGCATATCGTCGCCGCCCGCGTGGTAGGACACGTCCTCCAACAGCTTTTCAAACACGGCGAGCAGCCGCCTGGCGCCGATGTCTTCCTTGCTTTCGTTGATGATAAACGCGGCGCGCGCGATGGCGGATATCGCCTTATCGTCAAACGAAAGATTGACCTTGTCCACGCGCAGCAGCGCCTCGTACTGCCGCGTAAGGGCGTTGTCGGGCTGGGTGAGGATCAGCTTAAAGTCTTCCTGCGAAAGGCTTTTCAGCGTGACGTGCACCGGAAAGCGCCCTTGCAGCTCGGGGATCAGATCCGTGACCTTGGAAACGTGGAAGGCGCCCGCGGCGATGAAAAGGATGAAGTCCGTCTTTACCGCTCCGTATTTCGTATTGACGGTGGACCCTTCCACGATGGGCAGGATATCGCGCTGTACGCCTTCACGGCTGACGTCGGGGCCGCCGTAGCCAGATGACCGGCCCGCAATTTTATCGATCTCATCGATGAACACAATTCCGTGCTGTTCCACGCGCTCCAGCGCCTGCTGCTGCACCTCGTCGTCGTCAATCAGTTTGGCAGCTTCCTCATCGAGAAGAATCTTGCGCGCGTCCTTTACCTTAACGCGCCTGATTTTCGTTTTCTTGGGCAGCATTCCGCCCATCATGTCGCCGATATTGATGGAGTTGCCGCCAACCTCGAGCTGCGGAGCGCTTTCTTCGACTTCGATCTCAATCTCGCGGTCTTCCAGCAACCCCTTCTTCAGTTGGTCGCGAATTTCCTCGCGTTTGCCAACGAGCTTTTGCTGCTCGTCCGGGGGTACCTCCGGCTCCTTGCGCCCGCCCAGCAGCGCTTCAAACGGGTTGCCGCTGCTCTTCTTGGGCGGGTTGACCAAAAGCGTAACCAGACGATCCTCCGCAAGCACCTGCGCGCGGATCTCCACCTTTTTCTTGAACTCGTCGCGCACAAGGCGAACGGAGTTCTCCATCAGGTCGCGGATGATGCTGTCCACATCGCGCCCCACATAGCCGACTTCCGTAAATTTGGTGGCTTCCACCTTCACAAACGGCGCGTCCACCAGCTTGGCCAGCCTGCGCGCGATCTCGGTTTTACCTACGCCGGTCGGCCCGATCATCAGGATGTTTTTCGGGTTGATCTCATTGCGCATTTCATCGGGCAATTGCGCGCGCCGATAGCGGTTGCGAAGCGCTATCGCAACCGCGCGCTTGGCTTCGTCCTGCCCGATGATATACCGGTCAAGCTCCCGTACGATTTCCCGAGGGGTTAATTCCTTCATACGATCACTCTCCTATGGTCTCGACGTTGATGTTGTGATTGGTGTACACGCAGATCGACGCGGCGATTTCCAGCGCTTTCACGGCGATCTCCCTGGCGGTGAGCTCGGTATTTTGCACAAGTGCGCGCGCCGCTGCCAGCGCGTAATTACCGCCGGAGCCTACGGCCGCCACGCCGTCGTCGGGATCAATCACTTCACCGTTGCCGCTTAAAACCAGCAAGCCTTCCTTATCGGCAACGATCAGCATGGATTCCAGCTTTCGCATCATCTTGTCGCTGCGCCAGTCCTGCGCCAGGTTCACGGCCGCGCGTTCCAGGTTGCCGCCGCACTGGGTAAGCTTTTCCTCAAACCGTTCGCATAAAGCAAACGAATCGGCAACCGATCCGGCAAACCCAGCCACAACCTTGCCGTCATATAGCTTGCGTACCTTCTTCGCGGTCGACTTGAAAATAGTGTGCTCCCCCATGGTCACCTGACCGTCTCCGGCAATGGCAACCTGATTGCCTCGCCGTACCGCACATATGGTTGTTCCCTGCATCGTTTATTCACTCCTAACCCTGTAGATCGTATCAGTCTTTCCTGTTTATTGCCAGTTATCCTGCTCCATGTGTCGCCGTACGGTTTCGATTTCCGCTAAAGCGCGCTCCGCGATCGCTTCATAGCGGATTTGCTTATCCCGGATTTGCTTCTCCCCGGGAGCGGTTGCAAGCGGATCGATCAGGCCGAACGCGCAGTGCATGGGCTGAAAGTTCTTGCTGGGAGACGAAATATACCGCCCCAACGCGCCGATAGCCGTCTGGCCGGAGAAATGCGGGGGCTGCTCGCCGCGCAGGCGGTACGCCATGCTCAGCCCGGCGATGAGGCCGCTTGCCGCGCTTTCCACGTATCCTTCCACGCCGGTGATCTGACCCGCGAAATATAGCCGCGGGCGGCTGATGACGCGATAGGTATCGTCCAGAAAGCCGGGGCTGCTCAGAAACGTATTGCGGTGCATAACGCCCAAACGCTCAAATTCAACGTTTTCCAGGCCCGGAATCATGCGGAATACCCTTTTCTGCTCCGGAAACGTAAGCCGCGTTTGAAACCCGACCAGGTTATAAAGCGACGCGGCGGCGTTTTCCTGCCGCAGCTGCACCACGGCGTAGGGGCGCTCGCCAGTGCGCGGATTCACGAGCCCGACGGGCTTCAGCGGCCCGAACGCGATGGCCTGGTCGCCCCGCTTGGCCATGCTCTCGATCGGCATACAGCCCTCGAACACCGAGCGTTCCTCAAAGCCCTTTACCGGTACGGTTTCCGCCGTCTGCAGGGCATGCACGAACGCCTCGTACTCCTCCTTGTTCATGGGGCAGTTCAAGTAATCGTCCCCGCGTCCGTAACGGGACATGGAAAAGACCTTGGTCGTATCCAGCGATTCCTGTGTGACGATCGGAGCGGCGGCATCGTAAAAATGAAGGGTGGACAAGCCTTCCAGCCCGGAAATCCCCTCTGTCAGCGCTTCGCTGGTCAGCGGACCGGTGGCGACGATCGTATCCTCGTCTTCCGGGATCGCGGTTACTTCCCGGCGGACAAGCGAAATATTGGGGTGATTGCGGATTGCCCTTTCCACGCCCGTGGAAAACAGCTCCCGGTCTACCGCCAGCGCTCCGCCCGCAGGCACTTTGGTTTCATCCGCGATCTGCATAATAACGGAGCCCAGCCGGCGCATTTCCTCTTTGAGCAGCCCGACCGCGTTGGAAAGCCGGTCCGACCGCAGACTGTTGGAACAAACGAGCTCCGCCAAGGTATCCAGGCTTTGGGCAGGCGTTTTCCTGTCCGGTTTCATTTCGTACAGCGTTACCTGTACGCCGCGTTTGGCAAGCTGCCAGGCCGCTTCACAGCCCGCAAGGCCTCCGCCGATTACGCTTGCTTTCATTCGTTTTGCTCATCCGCCTTCTTTTCCTTATGGCGGCATTTCTCATTGGCGCACAGCAGGATGCGCTCGCCGTTTTTATTGCGCTTCTCCATCATGTAGCTGCCGCAAACCGAGCACTTCTCCTTTGCTGGCAGCTCCCAGCTTACAAAATCGCAATCGGGGTAACGCTCGCAGCCATAGAACTTGCGGTTCTTCTTGGATATCTTCTCCATCAGCCGCGCGCCGCACTTGGGGCATGGCGTGCCGATATAATTGACGATCGGCTTGGTGTTGCGGCATTCGGGAAAGTTCGGGCATGCAAGGAATTTCCCAAAGCGGCCCATTTTGTAGACCATCATCGCGCCGCATTTATCGCAGGGAGTATCGCTGACTTCGTCCTTCACCTCAACCTTTTCAATCTGCGCGCCTGCAACGCCGAGCATTTCTTCAAACGGCGGGTAAAACTCGCGCAGGATGGCGCGCCAATCTTCCTTTCCGTCCTCCACGTTGTCCAGCTGGTCTTCCATCTGGGCGGTGAATTCCGTATCCACGATGGGTGCAAAGTATTCCAGCATCATGCTGGTCACCATGCGGCCGAGTTCCGTGGGGTACAGGCGGCGCTTTTCCCGCGCCACGTAGCCGCGGGATATGATGGTCGTGATGGTCGGCGCATAGGTGCTCGGGCGCCCGATGCCCTTTTCCTCCAGCGTGCGCACCAGAGACGCTTCGGTAAAGCGCGACGGAGGCTGGGTAAACCACTGTTTGGTTTCCACGCTTCCCACGGCCGCGGCGTTTCCCGTTTCAATCGCCGGAATGGAGGTTTCCACCTTCTGTTCTTCGTCGTCGATCCCTTCGGTGTACAGCGCGCGATACCCCGCAAACGTCATATGCTCGCCGTAATAACGCAGATCGGCGCTGTGCTTGTCGTCGTTTTCCGGCGTACCGTGGATATCGATCGTAACGGTTTCAAACACGGCCGGCTTCATTTGGCAGGCCACAAAGCGGGTATAAATAAGCTTGTAAAGATTGTACTGATCCCGGGACAGGCTTTTTTTCACCGTTTCCGGGGTCAGCGCAAGATCGGTGGGCCGGATGGCTTCGTGCGCGTCCTGGGCGTTCTTGCGGCCTTTGTATACGTTGGGTCTGGGCGGGCAGTATTCCGCGCCGTAGGTATCGCGGATCATCTCGCGAACGGCGGTAAGCGCTTCATCGGAAACGCGGACGCTGTCGGTACGGATATATGTAACCAGGCCGACCGTGCCGTGGCCAACGTCTACGCCTTCATATAATGTTTGCACCACCTGCATGGTTTTCCCAGTGGAGAAATTCAGCTTACGGCTCGCCTCCTGCTGCAGGCTGGATGTGGTGAACGGCGGCTGCGGGTACTTCTGCTTCTCCGCGTGATTGACGTCCGAGACCGCGAACTTCGATTGCAGAATCAACGTTTTGGCGGCCAGCGCGGCTTTCTCGTCGCGGATGAGCGCCTTTTTTCCGTTCAGCCCGGTCAGCTTCGCTTGCAAACGGTGCGTTTTCCCCTTATGATTCGTTACGGTGGTATCGGCGGTCACATCCCAAAACTCTTCGGGGATGAAGCGTTCGATTTCTTCCTCGCGCTGTACCACCAGTTTGGTAGCAACGCTTTGCACACGGCCTGCGGAAAGGCCTTTTTTCACCTTTGCCCAAAGCAGCGGGCTGATTTTGTAGCCTACCAGCCTGTCCAGCGCCCGGCGCGCCTGCTGCGCGTCCACGCGGTCCATATCGATGGCGCGCACCTTATCAATCGAATCGCGCACGGCCTTCTTCGTGATCTCCTGAAATTCGATGCGGCAGGGTTTGCTGCCGTCCATCTGCAGGAGATTCGCCAGATGCCACGAAATAGCTTCGCCCTCGCGGTCAGGGTCTGTGGCCAGAAAGATACGGGACGCGTTTTTCGCGTCCTTCTTCAGCCTCGCGATAATCTCTCCCCGGCCGCGGATGGTGATGTATTTCATCTCGAAATCATGGTCCGTATCCACGCCAAGCTGGGATTTGGGGAGATCGCGCACATGCCCCTGCGAAGCGGTCACCTTATATCCCTTGCCAAGGAATTTTTCGATGGTCTTGGCTTTGGCGGGTGATTCCACGATCACGAGTTTCTGTTTTACCGTAACTGCCACTTTCGTTCCTCCTATACTGCTCATCGCCGGAGCAAGCGGTATGTGTTGCCGCTTTCCCTTGCGATGTCACCGTTGATTTCCAATATGCATAATTGCGCGATCAGCGCATCGGCGGACATCCCCGTTGCTTCCGCCAGCGCATCCATCCCCATGGCTTCCTTGCGCAGCGCGAGCAAAATACCGTCGTTAGTAAACGCCTCATCCCGGGCGCCTGCGGATTGATTTCTAGCAGCCTCCAGGCCGAGATCATCCAGAATATCCTGAGCGGACGTAATCATCACCGCGCCCTCGCGGATGATGGCATTGGGACCCTCGGCGTAATATTGCCCGATGTTGCCCGGAACGGCGAATACCTCCCGGCCCTGATCCAGCGCCGTTCGCACGGTGATCATTCCCCCGCTTTTGATGCGCCCCTCCACAAACACCACGCCCCGGGAAAGCCCGCTGATGACGCGGTTGCGGTGCGGGAAGTGAAAGGTATGCGGCCGCGCGTTGGGCGGATATTCGCTGATGACGGCGCCGCCGGACGCCAGTATCTCCCGGAACAGGTCCACGTTCTCCGGCGGGTAAGGCGCCGCAAGCCCGCTGCCCAGCACGGCGACGGTCTTCCCGCCGCTGCGAAGCGTACCGCTATGCGCCTGGGCGTCGATGCCGATTGCTAGCCCGCTGACGACGCAAACGCCGGCGCCCGCGAGTGTGGAGGCGATGGTTTTCGCCATGTCGGACCCGTATCCGCTGGGGTGGCGCGTACCGATCACTGCAACGCAGGGAAGGGAAAGCGCGCTTACGTCACCCATACAGTACAGGAGATACGGCGGATCGTCAATACTCTTGAGAAGGGAAGGGTAGCCTTCATCCTCGGCAAAGAGCAGCTTGACGTTTAACGCCTCCATGCGCTCCAGGAGGTTATCCAGCGCCTTATCCGAATGAAATTCGCTCAGCACACGGTTCGCCTCGGGATGTTTGGAAAACCGTTCGCCCCGTTGAAACAGCTCCCATAACGCGGCCGCGGAGCCGTATTCCTTCAGCAGCTTCTGCAGGCGGTCCGCCGTAATCTCCGCGCAGGAAAGCCATAAAAGACAACGCTGTTCCTTCGTCAGCTTCATGCTACCTCCAATACCGGCCGTCGAGGTTTCTCAGGTGAATGGCCTCGGCGATGTCCTGCGCCTTGATCTCCGAACGGCCGTTCAAATCGGCCACGGTGCGCGCCACTTTACAGATGCGGCCGTACGTACGCATGCTGATGTGAAACTTCTCCACCGCGCTGTTTAGCATCAGGCGCGCGCTGTTTTCCATGGTGCAGTATTTCTCAATACCCTCCTGCGGCATTTGCGCATTGCAATAAAACGGTTCGTTCTGATAGCGTTCCAGCTGCAGGCTTCTGGCCGCCACAACGCGCTCCTGCACGGCGGCGGTTGATTCCTGCTCCTCCTGCTTTTGGATATCCTCAATCTCTACCGCGTCCATCTCCACTTGAATGTCGATGCGATCCAGCAGCGGGCCGCTGATACGCGCCAGATACCGTTTGATATCGTTGGGCTTACAACGGCACGGCTTCAGCTTACTTCCGTGGTTGCCGCAGGGACAGGGGTTCATACTCGCCACCAGCATGCAGCGGCTTTGGTATTTCGCCTGCCCGCTGATGCGCGTCACATGCACAAACCCGTCCTCCAGCGGCTGGCGCAGGGCTTCCAGCGTTTGCCGCTGATATTCCGGAAGCTCATCGAGAAACAATACCCCGTTATGCGCCAATGAAACCTCTCCGGGTTTTGCCTTCACGCCGCCGCCGATGATGGATGGCAGCGACGCGTTATGATGCGGGGAGCGAAACGGGCGGCGCGTCATCAAGCCCGTTTCCTGCTCCAGCACCCCCGCCGCGGAATGAATGCATGTGGTTTCCAGCGCTTCTTCGTACGAAAGCGGCGGCAGAATGCCCGGCAGGCAGCGCGCAAGCATGGTTTTTCCGCTGCCGGGCACGCCGACCATCAGCAGATTGTGCCCGCCGGCCGCCGCGATTTCCAGCGCCTTGCGCGCGATCATCTGACCTTTTACGTAACGAAGATCCCGCTCGGGCAGGTAGGTTTCCAGCAACTTCTCGTAGCTGATCTGCTCCTGCGGCGCAGTTTTTGCAATGCCCGTCAGGTGCTCCACCACCTGTTTGAGCGTTGCCGCCGGATAAATAACAACGTCGCTGAGGCACTGCACCTCCCCGGCATTATGAACCGGCAGGATGACGGCCTTCACGCCTTTATCCCGCGCGGCGAGAACCATGGAAAGCACGCCTTTCACCGGGGCCAGCTCTCCGTGCAGCGTGAGCTCGCCCAAAAGCATGGTGTGTTCCAGCTCCTTGTATTCGTCCGGCGCCTGCGCGGCAAGCAGCGCGATGGCGATAGCGAGTTCCAGACTGGTGCCTTCCTTTTTCACGTCGGCAGGCGCCAGGTTGATGGTCAGCTTTTTCATCGGCCATTCGTAGCCGGTGTTCATCATGGCGGCACGAATGCGATCGCGGCTTTCCTTCACGGCAATGCTGGGCAGGCCGACGATGTCAAACCCGATCATCCCCTTGCCCAGAAATGCCTCCACATCCACCAGAAAGCCGTTTACGCCGTCCAGACCTCCGGAAATTACCCTCGCTAACATCGCATACCCTCCGTTACACCGGCAAGTTTGGGAACCAGCGCAGGAAGTTCATGTACGAACGGGTAACCGTCATGCCGGACGCATACGGGTAAAACATGATAAATAAGCCAAGCGCTGCAAGAAGCAAGCCGAGCATCAGCGCTTTTTGCAGCTTTTCGCTGCGGATCAAGGACGCCGTCAGCATCGTAGCCAGAATGATAAACGGCAAGCTGGCAAAATAGTGATAAATGAACATGGAGCGCGGTACCAGCACCCACGGCAGATATTGCGTGAGGAAGCTGATGGCAAGTATGGCAAACGCGGGTTGATCCTCCGTTTTCAACTCGTCATGCCGCCGTCCCAGATATTTTCTGCCAAGCAGGACGAACACCGCCGTCATGGCCGCGGCGCCCGTATAGAACACGGCGGGGTTGCCCATGCAGATGATATTCTCGCCAAAGCCCGCTTGCGCATAGCTGTTCAGCGCATACCACATGGGCTTTAAGATCAGCGGCCATTGCCACCACGGCGAATAGAACGGGTGATCCATCCCCAGCCCCGGCGTGGAGTGGTAGGCCAGCATGCTCTGCTGCACGCGCAAAATGCGCTGGAACGTAACCGCCCCCGTGGGTGACAGGTAGGGAATATAACTCAGGTAATAAATTGCCGCGGGGATGACGATGAAAAACAGCAGGCAGAATACCCCGGTGACAAGGATGCGGGGAAGCATCCAATCCCGCGCCTCCTGCACCCGTACGGCCTGGGAACGTTTCAATTGATTCGGCTGCAATTTTCTGGAAATAAGCCCCGCGCGTACGTTTCGGTATAATGCGTACAAAAACAATACGGCAAGGCCGACCGCCGAATACAGCCCCGTCCATTTTGCGGCAATGGAGAAGCCCATGAACAGCCCGCATAAAAGCAGCGTGACGAGAGAGGAAACGAACGGTCTGCTGAACAGGTGCGATTTTCCGTCCGCCTGTTCGCTTACCGCGAACGGATCCAAAAGCACATAGCGGGTCATGCACAGGTAGGAAAGGATGATGAAGAAAACAGGGTACGAATCGATGGTTGCCAGCCGTGTTTGCGCAAAATGCATGAGATCAAGCGCCAGCAGAATCATCGCAAACCCTGCAAGGCGCCGGTTTTGCGTAAGCTGCTTCCCAAACAGGTAGAGTGCGGGCAGCATCAGCGCGCCCAACAGCGTGCCCATGAAGCGCCAGCCGAACGGCGTCATGCCGAAAACCGCGATGCCGACCGCCATCAGCTCCTTGCCCAGCGGCGGGTGCGAGGTTTCATACGGCGCCAGCCCGTGCAGATGCTCGTATGCGGTACGCGCGTAGTAGATTTCATCGAAGTAGGTGCCGTTGAACCAGCCCGGTTCGCCGGTCAGCGTATCCTGCTCGTCGATCAAAGCCGCCGGAGTGGTATCGTTTTGCAGCGCGTTCTCCGGGCTGTTGTACGCGACGAGGGAAACGGGAATGCGCTCACCTTGTTCATCACGCAGCATGATCTCCCACAAATTCAAACCGGCAAACGATGCGTTGATGCGCAGATACTTGCCCGTAAACCAAACCACGTTGCTTGCGCCGTCGGCAGCGAACTGGTCGGAGTTGATATCTTCCACAAGCGCGCGCGTGGCGTACAGCCAGCGGTAGCATAGCCCCTCGCGCATGCGGCAAAGGGTGGAGTCCGACCACGTGTTGCCGTCGTCGCTGACGGATACGGAGAAGTTGTGATAGCTCACCCCGGCGTAGTACAAAAGTTTGAACGTCGCTTTCTCCGGAAGCTCGAACACCACCTGGTCCTCCGCGCTTGCGGATACCCAGGCCGTTTGCGGGGCTTTTGCGCTGCCGAGGTTGGTAAACGCAACAACGCAATACACGGCGAACGTAACGCCCATGATCAGCGCATCGCGCAGGTTCAGATGCAAGCGCGCGTCCTGCTGATGGAGCAGCCGCCGGCGATGCGGCTCATCGCTCAGACGCTGCTGAAACGCGAACTCCCGCACCGGCTGGGATTGCCGAAGGCCTGTGTAGGCAATGAAAGCCGCATACCCGCACAACAGCAGGTTTGCGAGGCAAAGCAAAGCGTTGATGAATGCGGTATCCGCGTTCAGATGCCCCATCGACGCACCGAAGAGGATGGAATTATCCAGCACGATCGCGGTGTTGATAAACGTCGTAACGGAAATGCCGGCGCAGAGCCATATCAGCCGCCGGTCTTTGGTCAGCACATAAGCGGCCGGAAGCAGCGCGCAGACCGCGAACATATACCGCTCATGGATTTTCAGCCCCAGCACGTACACGCCGATCATCATCAGCGCCATGTAAAAGGGCAGCGCCTGCGCTCGGCGCTCGATAACGATCAGAACGATAACCGCGGCGTACGTAAACACCATCCACATCGTGCCGTAAACCAGGTACGACGCGGGGAACAGCGCGGAAAGCAGGAACGCCGCGCCCGCCAGCGCCGAAAGAACCTCCAGCGCCGCCATACGGCCATCCGCGGCGCTGGTTTCCTTTTTCTTCAGGGTTTGAAGCAACTCGCGCAAACGCGTAAGCATCGGCTGGAAGCCTTGTACAATCTGCAATTTCCATAACGCGGGGATCAGCAAACCGGCGCCGGTGAGAATGGGCACCCATGCGCTCAGAGTTGCGATCGCCCGGCCGGAGCCCGTTTGTAGCGCAGCCCAATTGCCGCCGAGCAGGTACATGAGGTTCGCGGTGTTGAGAACCGCGTAATTATACGACGCCAGCGTATCCTTGTAACGCTGGATCAACCACAGAATATCAGCCTGCTGGAATTGGAAAGGCAGGATGACGATCGCCATGACGCCCAGAGAAAGAAGCGCGCCCTGCCAAAGCTTGCGCAGCTGCGCGGCGCGGCCTGCGCCGCTGTCGAACGCGAGAACTGCCGCTAGCCACGCAAGCCCGACCGGAGCAAACAAGAGAGCCTGCGGCTTGATGAGAACGGACGCCGCGAAAACCGGCAGCGCGGCGCGCCAGTTCTTTTCCGCGGCGGTGACCGCCGCAAGCACAAGCAGCAGCGCCAGGAGCGAATCCACCTGTCCCCAGGCGGCGCCTGTTACAAGCGCGGCCGGGTTCCAGGCGAAAAACAGCCCGAGCAGCGCCGCAATGCGGACGTCTGTACGTTTCCTTGCGTATTGGAATATCAACAGTGCGATGCCCATGTCCGCGAGAATGGGAATCAGCTTGATCAGCAGCAAAGCGCCTGGCGAAGAGAAGTTCCCAAACGCCGACAGGATTCCTCCGACCGGCCAGAGCATCAGCATATAGCCGGGAGGATAATCGCAGAAGTAATCGGGCGCGTAAAACCCGGCCGGCCCGACAGAAGCCATCCGCAGGCTCCAAGCCGAAAAGCAGCTGATATCGACGTCGTATCCCTTCACAAACGCGCCCAAGAGAAACCTGAGAAGAAGCGCTCCCGCCATGCCGACGCCAAAGAGAACCGTCACGTTGCGCGCGGACGCTTGCCGGAGCCGCGGATGAGACGTACCCTGTACGCCCAGCGCCGTAAGCCCCAGGAATGCAAACCCCAGCAGAACGAACCAGCCGGTGGATTTTCCGGTGCCGCCCGCGGGCACTGCGGCCGCGTTTGTTTTATTATCCGTTTCGATGTTGAACCAGATATCCGCATACACGTCGGTTGGAAGGGCTTCTACCTTCTCTACGACGATATCGTCAAAGTACGCGACGCCCTTGCTTTCCGCGCCGAAGCCGCCGACGCGAACCCCAAGCTCGATCTGCGTTTGATCCGTGTCGGTTTCGCCGTACCATTCCACGAACTGCCATTCGCCGCCCGAATCGAACACGCTTTCGGAAACCGCATAAATCTGCTCCAGCGCGAAGTTGGCTCCGTTGCCGACGTCGTCCATCTCCTTTACGAGGACATAACCCGATACGCGATACATGCTTTCGGGTTCTACATTGACGACGGTTACAAAGCGCGCGTCGTTCAGGTTCGCGTTCACGATCTTCGCGCTGTAAGCGCCCGAATGCGCCTCTTCGTCCGTAACCGAAAACAGGGTGTTGCTTGCCATATCGCGATAGGAAACCGTATACCAGCCGTCCGGAACGCCGGATGTGCCGACGTTCTCAAACCCGCCGTTTTGCAGCAGATTGCCCCCGTCCGCGCTGGCCGTTCCCACTAGCATCGCCGCAAGCAAAAAACCGAACAGCAGCTTTCTCATCCGACAGTCTCCTTGATGAAATTCCCGATGAACGAGCGGCGGTGTTCGGGGCAGGGGCCGAATGAACGCAGCGCCTCGATATGTTCCTGCGTGCCGTATCCCTTGTTGCGGTCCAACCCGTACTGGGGATACAGCTCCGCATACCGGAGCATTTGGCGGTCGCGCGTAACCTTGGCCACGATGCTTGCGGCTGCGATGGAATAACTGATTGAATCGCCGTGAACGATCGGCTTAGCCTGGTAGGGAAGGCTGAGATGGGTTACGGCGTCCACAAGGCAAAATGACGCGGGAATAGCGGACGCCGCACGCTGCATGGCAAGCCGGGTTGCGTTGAGGATATTCAGTTCGTCGATCTCCTGCGCGCTGGCCTCGCCGACTCCAACGGCGATCGCACATTGCATGATCTCTTCAAAAACCGCGTCGCGGCGGGCAGGCGACAGCTTTTTGGAATCGTCCACCCACGGCAGCACGGGCAGGCGCGGCATTATCACGCAGGCGGCGACAACGGGGCCTAAAAGCGGGCCGCGCCCCGCCTCGTCCATACCGGCCAGAGAAAAGCCGAACGCGTCCCAGTCACAATCATGCCGGTACAGCGATTCCATTCTTCGCAGCCGGTTTGCGTTGGGCGCGGTCATTGCCGCTGCCCTCCCTCGGCAGTCGATGGAGGTTGTTCCAGCGTGATGCGGCCCAATTTCCCGGCGCGGAACTCATCCAGAATCACAATGCTTGCGCGGTCATAATCCGGCACGCCGCCCTTTTGCAGAAAGCCGCGGCCGCGGCATACCTCTTCCAGCAGCGCCGCGCCCGTTGCATCGGGGTTCTTGATCTTAAAACGCTCGCAGGTGATTTCCCGCCGGTCTCGTAAAAGCTCGTACAAAAGGCGTATGCTCAGCTCCAGCTGATCGTAAACGGCATCCTTGATGGTGCCGATATAGGCCAGCCGGACGGCGGCCTTCTGGTCGCTGAGCTTGGGCCATAGCATGCCGGGCGTATCCAGAACTTCCAAATACGGGTTGACCTTCACCCATCGGTTTGCGCGGGTTACGCCGGGACGATCCCCCACTTCGGTGGTCGCGCTGCCCGTAAGCCGATTGATAAACGTGCTTTTCCCAACGTTGGGCACGCCCACAACCATCGCGCGGAGCGTTTTTTGGATGCCGCGCCGCTCGGCCCGCTCGTAAAACTCCTTGGCCGCCTGATCCATCAATTCCCGCGCGCGCCTGGTTTTCTGCGCGGAAGTATCGTACGCCATCGCCTGTATTCCAAGGCTCGCAAAATAGGTTAACCAGCGGGCTGTCGCTTCCCCATCCGCAAGATCCGCCTTGCACAGCATCAGCATTCTATGTTTTCCGGCGAGCAGCCGGTCCAGATCCGGATTGCGGCTGGAAAGCGGAATGCGCGCATCGCAAAGCTCAACGGCAATATCCGTTTTGGACAGCTGCTGGGCAAGCAAACGCTTCGCCTTGGCCATATGGCCCGGGTACCACTGTATTTCCAAAAGGGGCGCCCCCTTTCTGCGATTTTATAGGTTGTGCTTATTAAAACACCGATTGGACTAAATAGCAAGAAGCCGCGTCCATTGTTACAAAACCCTGCCGCCGTTCCCGCGCAACGTTTTCAAGCGCAGCGGGTATACGGCGGCTGTTCGCGTTTTTCTTAAGCATTTCTCGTTTTAATCGTTTTCCGTGTTCCCGGCGTCGTCTTCCGCCTGGTTTTCGTCTGCAGCATCGTCCGGCTCACCCAGCATTTTCCTGGTTTCGACGTCGTCCAGGGATTCCACCCCGCGCAGCTTGCGCTCAATGCTGCGGGTACGCACAAATGCGCTTTCGATATTGGTGCTCGCCTGGCGGAGTTTCTCCTGTGTTTTCTGCAGTACCTGCGAGAAGAGGCCGAAATCGCTCTTCACGGCGCCCAGCAGCCGCCAGACCTCCGCCGAGCGCTTCTCAATCGCCAGCGTCCGAAAGCCCATATGCAGGCTGTTGAGCATCGCCATCAGCGTACTCGGCCCGGAAACGATCACGCGCAGTTCCCGCTGAATGCCCTCCACCAGCTCCGAATTGCGCACGACCTCGGCATAGAGGCTTTCCATCGGCAGGAACATGATGGCAAAATCCGTCGTAAACGGCGGTTCGATATATTTCACCGCAATGCGCTTGGCCTCGACCTTCACCGCGTTTACCAGCGCAACGCGCGCCGCCTCGGTCTGTTCGGCGTCGCCCCGTTCGCTGGCTTCGGCAAGCCGGGCAAAATCCTCCTGCGGAAATTTGCTGTCGATGGGCAGGTAAACCGGGGTTTCACCGTCCTTGCCGGGCAGGCATACCGCAAACTCCACGCGTTCCGCAGAGCCGGGCCGCACCTGTACATTGGTTTGGTATTGCGCGGTGGTCAGCACCTCGCTCAAGAGGTTCCCAAGCTGAATTTCCCCCCACACGCCGCGCCGCTTCACGTTGCCGAGCACCCGTTTCAAATCGCCCACGCCTTCGGCAAGCCGGTGCACCTCGCCCAGCGATTTGTACACCTGCTCCAGCCTGTCGCTGACCTGGGTAAAGCTCTCCGCAAGGCGTTTATTAAGGGTATCCTGCAGTTTTTCGTCTACGGTCTTGCGCATCTCGTCCAGCTTCTTCTCGTTGTCGGTGCGCATTTCCGTGATGGATTTCTCGATCATCTCCCGCATCTTCTCGGTGCGGGTTTCGTTCTTGGCCAGCTCCTGCTCCAGCGTTTTATCAATGGTCTGCATGCGCAGTTCGAATTTGGCGAGGCTTTCCTCCGTAAAGGAATACATGCGCCCCTGCCGCTGTTCCTGCGCGGAGAACTGGTTCACCTGATACTCGGCGTTGCGGTTTAAGCTATTGGCAAAGCCCTCGTTCATCGTATGCAGGGTGCGCAGCAACTCTTCCCGCTGGCGCAGGCCTTCCTCGCTGAGGGTTGCCTGCAGCGCGCGCAGGCCGTACTCAAGCGTTCCGTTTTCCCCGCGTCTTGCGCGAAGCAGCAGCAGAATGGCAACCGCCAGCACGCACAGCAGGGCGGTCATCCCAAGCAGCAGCCACTGCCATAATTCCCATTGGGGCATGTCTGTCCCTCCGCTATATCTCCCGCCGGCCTTCCATGGCCTTGGCAAGGGTGATTTCATCCGCATATTCCAGATCGCTGCCGACCGGTACGCCGTGGGCGATCCGTGTAACCAGAACGCCCATGGGCTTAATCAACCGCGCGATGTAACTTGCCGTCGCTTCGCCTTCGATGTCCGGGTTGGTTGCGAGGATCACCTCGTGTACGGAACCGTCCGCCAGTCGTTTCAGCAGTTCTTGAATCCGAATATCGTCGGGGCCGATCCCCTCCATGGGCGAAAGCGTGCCCTGCAGCACGTGGTACAGGCCTTCATAGTTGCGCATACGTTCGATGGCCGCCACGTCGCGCGGATCGCGCACGACGCAGATCTGCCCGTTATGCCGCTGCACATCCGCGCAAAGCTCGCACAGTTCGGTCACGGCATAATTCCCGCACACCGAGCAGTAGCGGATCTCCTTGCGCCCCTGATAAATAGCCGAGGCCAGTTCGCGAACGTCTTCCAGATCCATGGATATAATATGATAGGCCAGCCGCTGGGCGCTCTTTTGGCCGATACTGGGTAGCCTGGACAGCTGCGCCACCATCCGTGAGATGGGCTCAAGCGGTTTAGCCATAAATCAGAACATGCCTCCCATACCCGGCGACAGCTTGCCAAGCTCACGCTCCTTGGCTTCCTGGCCGAGGCGCAGGGCTTCGTTGACGGCAGCGAGGACCATGTCCTGCAATATCTCCACGTCTTCCGGGTCCACGCATTCAGGGTTGATAACGATGGATTTGAGCGCTCCCTTACCAGACGCGGTCACGGTAACCATACCGCCGCCCGCCTGCGCGGAATACTCGCGCTCGTCCAGCTCCTGCTGCGTTTTCGCCATCTGCTCCTGCAGCTTCTGCGCCTGGCGCATCAGCTGCTGCATATTGCCCCCGCCGCCTCCAAAACCGCCGAATTGTTGTCTGGCCATGTCGATCCTCCTATGCTTTCTTTATGCCGACCATATGCAGATTGCCGGAGACCCCGGTCAGGCGTACGGCCGGTAAGCCTTCACGTTCCGATTGTTCCACGTCTTCGATCGTCTTGCGGCCGCTGACGGTACGCATGGAAATGCGAACCGCGTCCACCTGCGTATACACTTTATAATCGCCGGAAACCGTGCGAAGGTCCATAAGCTCGAACGACGATTGTGCACGCAGCTCCATATTCCCGCTGACGGTCGTCATCCGGTAGCTGCGCGCTGAAACGTCCGTCAGCGTAACCTCGCTGCCAACCGTCCGCACGGTAAGCCAGTCCGACAGCAGCTGTTCGCCGCGGATCTTGCCAGCGGTTGTTTTCAGCGCCAGTTTCCCGGCGGTCATTTTCTGCGCCTTCAGGTCTCCTGAGATCGTTTCCAGTTCGATCACCGAGCCGCCGAGGCCGCGCGCCACAATCAACCCGCTGATCGTATTGGCGTGAATCGTTTGGTCCCAGGCTTTGGGAACGCGCACGCACAGTTCCAGCCAGTGCCCGCGCGTGATATCCAGCGAGGTGCCCAAGCCGTACTGCGGCTGTTCGATGAACAGCTCGCCTTCCTTCACCGCCGCGTGCAGGCTGTCCACGGTATGCGCGTCGCCGGAGACGATCACCTGAATCTGCTCCACGTCGTCGGAGTAGATCTCCAGCTGTGCCCATCCCAAGCGTATGGTGATATCGGTTAAACCCGCAATCGGAAAATTCACGTTCTGTTCCATAAGTATCCGTCACCGCTTTCTTCCTTGCCGAAACGTACGCCGTGTGATTCGTTTCCTATCCATTCAGTATACAGGAATCTGCTAAAAAATCAATGCGAACGATCGGCCCGCGCGCATGGATGCCGCCCGAAAAAACCGGCGCGCGGGGTTTTTAGCGGGATGCTGCCGTGTTTCCAAAGCGTTGTATTTATGGTATATTGAACAAGGTTTCCGTGATAGCCGGATGGAGGGTAAAGAGAATGAAAAAGTGGGTTGCAGGCGTTCTGATCGTCTGTATTCTGGTTTTATCGAGCATCGCCGCGCTGGCCGCAGACGCCGCGCTTACGTTGAACCGCGACAGCCTTACGCTATCCGTAGGGCGTTATACAACCGTACATACTTCCGTGATCCCCGCGGGCGCGCTGCGCGAAGGCGCGTCCTACTCTGTAAGCGATACGAGCATCGCCTCCGTGGACCAAAACGGCAAGGTGCGCGGCCTGAAGGCCGGCGAATGCACGCTTACCGCCGTCAGCCTGTACGATTCTTCCGTCAGCGTAACCATTCCGCTGTATATCGTCGTTCCCGTGAAGGACATCCAGATTACGGCCCCAGAGACCGGCGTTGTGGTCGGCAGCACGCTGCAATTATCCGTAACCTACACCCCGGCGGACGCAACGAATACCGGCGTCGTTTTTACATCCTCCGATGAAAGCATCCTGACCGTAACCGGGGACGGCCTGGTAACGGGGCTTCAGCGCGGCAAAGCCACCGTGAAGGCGGTGACTTTGGACGGGCGTACGTCGGATACGCTTCGCATCACCGTAAAGCAGAAACCCGACAGCGTTACCGTTGCCCCGGAAACCCTTACGTTGGCCGAAGGGAAAACCGGGCAGCTGAAAGCCGCCGTCCTGCCCAAAACGGCGGATGACAAAACCGTGCTTTGGACGTCGGCAGACCCGGGCGTCGCCACCGTATCGGACCGCGGCGTTGTGACCGGCGTACGGCTCGGCAGCACCGTGATTACGGCGGTATGCAAGGATAACGCGGCCGCCGCGTTCAGCATACCCATAAACGTTACGAAGCTTGCTTCCGGCGTTTCGTTCGATCAAGCCGAGTATGAGGTTGTGCTGGGCCAAAGCCTGACCCTTAGCCATACGGTTTCCCCGGAAACGACGTCCAACCAGGCCGTAACGTACAAGATCAGCAACTCCCGCGTCGCAACCGTGGATGCAAACGGCATGGTGACCGCGAAAAAGGGCGGCACAGCAACCGTGACCATCACCACCGCGGACGGGAGCAAAAAGAGCGCGACCGCGAAAATCAAGGTGCTGGTTCCCGTAACGGGCGTCCATTACAACCGCTCCGATATCCGCGTTGGGCAAAGCTATTACGCGCACGTTACAGCCGCGCTGGAGCCTGCCGACGCAACCGACACCCGCATGAGCTGGACGGTTGCCGACCCCGGGATTGCCACCGTGGAGGGCGATACCAACACGGTAAAAATTACGGGCGGCGAGGACTGGGGCCGCACGACGGTCACCGGCGTAACCGTGGACGGCGGATACTCCGTGTCGTTCTTCGTCAACGTCGGTTCGCTCTACCGCGCGATTGGGATCCGCAATCTGGAGATCCGAAGCGGTCAGCCCTACATCGTGCTGCGCAACAATTCCGATATGAACATCACGCAGGTTCGCTTCACCCTTCGCGGTTTGGACGCGGCGCTCCACCCCGTGCAGATGAGCACGACAGGCGACTTTTATACCCTGTTTGGCACCTATGACCTGCCGCTTTACGCCATGGAGCAAACGCAGTACGACCTGTTCAGCTACTTTGCGCCCAGCCTGTTCCCCAATCTGGCCTACCTGCAGCTTACGATTACCGGCTGGAGCACCGACACGGGGTATTTCGATTCCAACGGCACGCTGCAATATGCATATGCCATTGAGGACGACCGCCAGCCGCAATCCGTATATCCGGCAAACACCGATCCGGCATTGTTCGCGCCCGTATGAACAATTTCGATCAGCAAACCCTGTGGAACACCATAGACCAGAGCCCAACGCAAGCGCCTTTGGCGGACCGCATGCGCCCGCGCACGCTGGAAGAATTCGTTGGGCAGGATGAGCTTGTGGGCGAAGGACGGCTGCTGCGCCGCGCCATCATGGCGGACAAGCTGCAGTCCAGCATCTTCTGGGGGCCGCCCGGAAGCGGTAAAACGTCGCTTGCGCATATCATCGCCGGAATGACGGGCAGCGAGTTTGTGAAGCTGAACGCCGTAACCAGCGGCGTTGCGGATGTGCGCAAGGTGCTCAAGGAAGCCGAGGAACGCCGCATTCGCATAGGAAAAGCCACCTACCTGCTTTTGGACGAATGCCACCGGTGGTCTAAGGCGCAGAGTGATTCCATATTACCCGCCATCGAATCGGGCCTGATCCGCTTTATCGGTTCCACGACGGAAAACCCGATGATCAGCATGACGCCCGCCATTGTGAGCCGCTGCCGCATATTCGCGTTCAAGCCCCTGACGGCGGACGATATCCTGGCCGCACTTGCGCGCGCGCTGCAGGACAAGGAACGCGGCTACGGGCGTTACCGGGTGGAGTGCGGCGAAGGAGCGCTTCGCTATATCGCGCATATGTCCAACGGCGACGTGCGTACGGCGCTTTCGGCGCTGGAGCTTGCGTTTCTTACCACGGCGGAGGACGCCCAGGGCGTGAAGCATATCTCGCTTTCGGCCGCGCAGGAAAGCGTGCAAAAGCCGGTTCTCAAATTTGATGAATCCATGTATTATGATATGATCTCCGCGTTTATCAAAAGCATGCGCGGCAGCGATCCGGATGCGGCGCTTCTCTGGTTCTCGCGGATGATTTATGCCGGGGTGGATCCGCGGATCATCGTACGCAGGATTATCGTGCATGCCAGCGAGGACGTAGGGCTTGCCGATCCCGTGGCGATGCTCCAGGCGCACGCGGCGTGGAACGCGCTGGAGAGCGTGGGCATGCCCGAAGCCCGTATACCCATCGCGCAGGCGATCCTGGCCATTTGCATGGCCGAAAAGAGCAACAGCGTGGTCACGGCGCTTGCCCAGGCGCAGGAGGACGCGGAAAACGGCGATTATCAGGCGGTTCCGGCGCCGCTGCGCGATCAAAGTTACGTTCCGGCAAACGAGAAGAATTTTGATTACCGTTACCCGCATGAATTTCCAGAGCATTTCGTAAAACAAAACTATATGCCCAAGGGATTTGAAAACCGCGTATACTACAAACCGAGCGAACAGGGAAACGAAGCGAAGCTCAAGGCACGCCTGGAGCGCAGATTTGGCAGGGAGAAGAAGACATGAACCGACGCAAACCCACCAAACAGATCGACATCAGCAAAACGTCTTTGTACGCTGTCATTGTCAACGTGTCCGAAATCGTAGTTCTGTTGGGTTTCGTCGCCTATACGGCCTTCACCGGCATCACGCCGCTCAACCGGGATTTCATCCAGTGGATCGCGGTCATCGTGGGGCTTGTGGCAAGCTGGGGCGCGTTTCTGGATATCCGTGAAGCGTTGGTCGCGCGCCGGAGACAGCAACAGATTATCGGCCTGGAGCTTTCCAACACGCAGATGGATGACCTGAACCATACGCTGCGCGCGCAGCGGCATGACTTCCTCAACCATCTGCAGGTTGTGTACAGCTTGATGGAAATGAACGAGTACGCAGAGGCGACGGATTATCTGGAAAAGGTGTACGGGGAAATCCGTTCCGTATCCACCTTCCTGTCAACGCGCTCCACGGCGGTCAACGCGTTGCTGAAAGTGAAGGCGGGCGCCTGCGCGCAGGATCAAATCGACTTAACGATGGACATCAAAAGCCCGCTGGACGGCATGACGATACCGGCGTGGGAGCTGTGCCGGGTTCTCGGCAATTTGTTCGACAACGCGATCGATGCGGCCAAACACGCGGAGAAACCGCGGATCAGCCTCTCCATCGCGGAGGATATCCGCTCCTACCTGTTCACAATCGAAAACAACGGCGCGACCATCCCGGAGGACATGCTTGGCTCGGTGTTCGAGGTCGGCGTCAGCACGAAGGGCGAAAACCGCGGTATGGGCCTATCCATCGTCAGAAGCACGCTGGCGCCATACGGCGGCACGGTCTGCTGCGAAAGCGGGGACGGACTCACCCGTTTCTTTGTAACGCTTCCCAAAACGGCGCAGAAGGAGGAAGCATAACGTGGATCATGCCAAGAAGCGGTTCCTGAAAAGCGTCGTGGGCTTTTCCATGACGTCCTGGATCGCGTTTGCGATCGGCTTCATCGCGACGCCGATCTCCACGCGGCTTTTTATTCCCGACGAGCTTGGCAAGATCAACATGTTCAACAACTACGCCGCCCTGTTCGGCGCCGTGTGTTATTTGGGGCTGGATCAGGCGTTCGTGCGCTTTTTCCTGGAGCCGCCGGGAAAAGCGGACCGTAAATCCCTTTTATCGTTCTGTCTTTTCACCTCGCTGGCGTTCAGCGTTGTCTCCTCGCTTTTCCTGCTTTTGGGCTGGCGGTTTATCAGCGCGCAGGTGATGGTCACCCCGGATTTCGGCGTGTTTATTTGCCTGTTTGTGTTCAGCTTCTGCTCCGTGCTGTTTCGGTATTTATCGCTCGTCTACCGCATGGAGCAAAACGCGAAGCTGTATACGCTGCAAGGCGTGATTCAGATTTTGCTGACGAAAATCGCATATCTTGCGGCCGGTTTTTCCTCCCAGGAAGCTAAGCCGGCCATCCTGCTGTTAACGACGCTGATGGGCGTTTTCACCCTAGTTTTTACGTTCATCCAGCGCAATCGATTCACGTTTGCCCTTGCGGAAAAAATAGACCGCCCGTTTGTGCGTGAGGTATCAAAGTACGCCGTTCCGCTGATCCCGGTCACGCTGATCGCATGGATGAGTACGAACGTAAGCTCGGTCATGATTTTCAACATGATGGACGCGGCCTCCGTCGGCGTATTCACGGCGGCGCTGTCGATGGCGGCGACTGTCAACGTAATTCAAGCCGGGTTTAACACCTACTGGGCTCCGTATGTTTACGAGAATTATCAGAAGGGCGAGACGGCCCGTTTCTTTACCGTACACCGCCTGATGGCCTGCCTGCTGGCGGGTTTCGGGCTTACGATCACGCTGCTGCAGGCCGTTGTATTTTTGTTGTTGGGGCCTGCCTACCGCGGCTCGGCCATGTTTTTTCCGTTTCTGTTTCTTGCGCCCATCTGCTACTGCCTGGCCGAGACGACGGATATGGGGATCGGCATACGGAAGAAAACCTACTGGGGTACCATCAGCTTCGCCATATCCGTTGTCCTCAACATCGCGCTGTGTTACGTGCTGATCCCCCCGCTTGGCGCATTGGGAGCGGCGCTTGCCTCGGCCTGCGCCGCGATCGTCACGCTTGTGCTCCGCACGGCCATCGGGCAGCATTACTTCAAGGCCATCGCAAGCTATCGGTACCTGTTCTATACCGTCGGGCTGATCGTTTCGGCCGCGACGGCCAATTATCTGCTGCGGATGGCGGACGGGCCGAAATACGCGGTTCTGGCAGGCATCTACGCGCTTGCATTGTTTCTGTTCCGCAAAGAGATCGCCCTTTTGCTTCGCACGCTGCGCCACCTGTTACGCGAAGGCGTGCGTAAGATCGGAATGGGAGGCCGCGCATGAGCAAGCGAATACTGCTGATTGCCGATCTGGATAACCTGTACGTAAAGCGCTATGCCGAGCGCGTACTCCTGCCCGACGGCTGGGAGATCGTTATCTTCCCGATTTGGGAACAGACGGGCAAGTTCGACGAATGGTTTCGGGATAACGGCGTGATCGTTTACCGGGATACCCACACGCTGCCCGGGATCCGCCGCATTCCGCGGGTCCGCGTATGGGCGCGCATCCGCGCCAACGCAAAATCGCTTGCGGCGCTCGGCCCGTTCGACGCCATACACAACCACTACTTATCCCCCCGCGATCTGGCGCTTGGGCAAGCGCTGAAGAAACGATTCCCCAATGCGGATTGGATCTGCAGCTTCTGGGGCAGCGATCTGCTGCGCGCTTCGGCTAGCCAGCTGCGCCGGATGAAGGCTCCCCTGACCCGTTGCGACCGTATCACCGTCATCACGGAACCAAACGTCGAACCGGTACTTAAAGCGTTTGGCAGCGCCTGTGAAAAAAAGACGACCGTCTGCTGGTTCGGCGTGGATTTGTTCGACGATATGGACGCGCTCCGTACCACAGCCGACAAGGGTATGTGCAAGGAGCATTTCGGGATGCCGCCGCACAACCCGCTGATTTGCCTGGGTTATAATGCGTCCGCGCCGCACCGGCACCTGGAAATGCTGCAGGCGCTGCAAGCGCTGCCTGCGGCGCTGCTTAAGGATTGGTCCGTCGTGCTGCAGATGACCTACGGAAACACGGACGCGGCTTATTTTGCCGCCGTGCGGGAAGCCGCAGCAAAACTTCCCTGCCGCACGCTCGTTCTGACCGAATTCATGAACGGTCTGGAAAGCGCATACCTGCGGCTGGCCGCAGACGCGTTTGTGCTGGCCATGCCGACCGACGCCTTTTCCTCCAGTTTATTGGAGTATCTGTATGCCGGCGCGCACGTTCTGTGCGGCGAGTGGCTCCCCTATCCGCAATTGGAGGCTATGGAAATCCCCGTGGTCCGTTTCCCATCCATAACCGCCTTCCCACCGCTGCTGGCCGAGGCGCTGAAACAGCCGCTGTCCACCGCGGAAATGGCCAAACGGCAGGCGCTCAGAAGCAAGTATGCCTGGAGCGGGGTGCTTTCCGCCTGGAAGTCGCTTTATAGGCCCCGTATATCCGCCGAGCATTGACGTAGCACGGCGTGGGCTTTATAATAAGGTTTACGCTTACTTTCAATCATCCTGAATGGTTGCAGAGTGTAGGAGGAAAGTTCATGAAGGTCATCTTGCTTTGTGATGTCAAAGGTCAGGGTAAAAAAGAGGATATCATCACCGTTTCCGACGGTTATGCGCGCAATTATCTGTTCCCGCGCAAATGGGCGGTCGAAGCCAGCGATGCATCCATTAAGGAGATCCAGCGCAGGCGAGCCGCCGAGGAGCAGCAGGAAAAGGACCGCAAGGCGCAGGCCGCCGCCGTCGCCTCCTCGCTGGAGGGAAAGGTTGTACACATCGCCGCAAAGTGCGGTGAAACCGGTCATTTGTACGGCAGCGTGACCAATCAGGAGATTGCCGACGCGCTGAAGCAGCAGTACGGCATCGAGACCGATAAACGGAAAATCGACTGCGGGCCGATCCGCCAGACCGGCGATTTTGAGTTCGCCTTAAGCGTATACGCGGGCGTCTCCGCCAAGATGAAGCTGATCGTCACAGACGTCTCCAAGAAGTAGCAAACCGCGGCAGGCGTTGAAAGGAGGCAGCCCGGATGGAACAGCAGGACCTTATGCGCATCACCCCGCCCAGCAGCGCGGATGCGGAGCGTTCCGTGCTGGGCGCCGCCATGCAGGACGTCGGCGCGGCTACGCTTGCCGTGGAAACTTTGCAGGCGGACGATTTTTACCTGTCCGAGCATCGGGAGATTTTCAGCGCCGTCAACGCATTGTACGCAAGCGGCGCGTCCGTCGACGTGATGACGGTTTCCAACGAGCTGTCCCGGCGCGGAACGCTGGACGGCGTGGGCGGATCGGCCTACCTGCTATCCGCCTGCCGTTATGTTCCCACAACCGCCAACACGGCCTCCTACATCCATATCGTGCGGGAAAAAAGCACGCTCCGCAAGCTGATATCGGCGTGCAGAAACATTGAGGAAGCATGCTACTCCCAGATGGATGACCTGGAGACGACGCTCAATAACGCGGAGCGCTTGATTTTCGATATCGTCATGCGGCGCAGCGGCGCGGATACCCTCACCCCATTAAGCGCGGTGCTGATGGAAACCTTCGATAAGCTGGAAAAACTCAGCCGCCTCAAAGGCAGGCTCAGCGGCGTGCCAACCGGGCTTTACGAGCTGGATCGCAAGCTCACCTGCCTCCACGGCGGCGAGCTGATCATCGCAGGCGCGCGTCCAGGCATGGGGAAAACCGCGCTGGTGCTTGGGATTACGCTGTTCGCCGCCGAACACGTGAACAGCCGCATCGCCTTGTTTACCATGGAAATGCCCAAGGAACAGATCGGCATGCGCATCCTTGCCAACGCGTCCAACATCAATATGCAGCGGCTTCGTAACGGCATGCTCAGCGACGACGAGTGGATCAAGGTTGGCGATTGCCTGAACCGCCTGAGCATATGCCGGATTTTTATCGACGATACGCCCGGCCTCTCCCCTTCCAAAATGCGCAGCCGGGTACGGCGGCTGATGATGGAACAGGGCGGGCTGGATTTGATCGTGGTCGACTATCTGGGATTGATGTCCTCCGATAAGCGGCAGGAGAACCGGCAGCAGGAGGTCAGCGATATCAGCCGGGGGTTGAAGGCCATCGCGCTTGAGCTGAAGGTGCCTATCCTTGCCGCCGCGCAGCTGGCCCGCGCGAATACCCAGCGCCATAACAAGCGTCCGCAGCTCAGCGATCTGCGCGACTCCGGCAGCATTGAACAGGATGCCGACGTTGTGCTTTTCATTCACCGTGACAAATACTATCAGACCGACGATCCCGACGCCGATCAGGCCGATGCCGACGACGGCGCGGCGGAAATCATCATCTCCAAACAGCGCAACGGCCCCGTGGGCACCGTGGAAGTGGAATGGCAGGACGAGTTTGCGCGGTTCATCAATCCCCCGGGGGTGAAGGTGCCCTCCTATATCAACGAGAACGGAGACTGACATGCAGCAAAAGAGCATCCTGTCGCTTGCCAAGGAAATACGGTTCGAGGGCTACGTACTGGTCCGTATGAGCGAGCAGCGCACCGGCAGCAACGGCGCGAAATACCTGGACCTGACCTTGGCGGACTGCACCGGCGAACTGAACGGCAAGGTGTGGGACGGCAATGTGGATCCCCCTCCGGTTGGCAGCGTTGTGAAGGTGCGGGGCATCACCCAGGAGTATAACGGCCGCCTGCAGCTGCGCATTGAAAAATTGCGCCCGATCGCGGAGGACGATAAGATTGACATGAACCTGCTCACCCCCAGCGCGCCGGAAAACCCGGAAACCATGCTGGGGGAAATCAACGCGACGATTGACGCAATGACCAGCAAGCCGCTGGTTTCCATCGTGAAAGCGATGTTGGCGCGGTATGCGAAACAGCTGCCCTATTTCCCCGCTGCCCAGCGCATTCATCACGCGGAGCGCAGCGGGCTTCTACACCATACGCTGGGAATGATCCGCCTTGCCAAGGCTGTGCTTCCCCTCTACCCGAAGCTCAACGCAGATCTTCTGCTTGCGGGCGTGATCGTGCACGACCTGTGTAAAATGGAGGAACTGGATAGCGACGAGCTGGGTGTTGTGCGGGACTATACGCCGGAGGGGCTTCTGCTTGGGCATATTTCCATCGGAGTCGCGCGTATCGGCGAGACGGCAAAGGAGCTCGGCATTGCCGGGGAACCCGTGCTGCTTTTACAGCATATGCTGCTGAGCCATCATGGCGAAGATATGTACGGAAGCCCGCGCAAGCCAATGTTTCCCGAAGCCGAGGTGCTGCACTGGCTGGATATACTGGACGCCCGTATGAACGAGATTGACACGGCGCTTGCCAAGCTGCCGCCCGGAGCTTTCTCCGAAAAAGTCTGGTCGCTGGAACGGCGGCTGTATCAGCCGCAGTACGACCGGCTGGAACCGGAAGAATAACCCCCCCAACCGCACGGGCGATGCATTGGAAACCGCCACAGTTGACGCAGTATCGGCAAAATGTTAGAATGCATATGAATAGACAATAACGTGGTGAGTTTGTAACCGCGCCACCCCATTCCGGCAAGCGGTGCTTGCCGATGGATCGGAGGAAAACCTATGAAGCGCATCGTCCTCGTACTGCTGTTTCTAGCGGCTCTCGCTTTGCTGTTAACAGGCTGTCAGGGTCAGCAGCAGAATGTTTTCAACGAGGTTACACAATATATCGGGCCTGCCGTTACAACGGCTCCGCCAACCGCGGCGCCGACCGCCGAACCTTCCTCTCTGGAAACGGCCGCACCCAACGCGGACGCCGATTTTACCGAGACGGATATCCTCAACGAGGAAGCGGGTTCGCTGCAAGAGAACGCCAACCTTACGGATTTCGACGCCAATCTGGCGGCGCAAACCAGCCTGTTCTCCTCCGCAGCGACGGACGGAGCCATGGCGACCGCTTATCCGTATACGGGAACCACGCCAATCCCGCTGGATCCAGTAGACGCGCCCACCCCGACGCCGCAGGCGCCGCTGAACTTCACCTATATCGCCTATAGCCCCGCATCCGTCGGCGTTACGTTTGAAGCACCCGCGGGCTGGGTTGCGAACGAAACCTACAACGAAGTATTTACGCTGTCCGAACCGGATAGCCAAATGAAAAACGGGCAGCTTGGCATCATCAGCGTATATGCGGTTCCCGTCACCGGCAATTACACCGAAACGCAGCTCGTGCAGGAGATCAAACAGCGCCTCAACACCATCGGCGCGCTCAACTTTTCCAAATGGAACCCAAGCCTTACCGCAACCCGTTTCCTGATGGGCAGCGAAGGCGTGTACGCGAACTATTCGGGAACGCTTGTGACCGGTATCGAGGTTGGCGGCCGTATTCACGCGACGACGATCGACAACGTGCTGTACTGCATCCAGATCACCTATCCGCTTTCCTACAAGGATGATTTCATGAACGTCTTCGCCAAGCTGCGCGAAACGATCAAACGGGTAAACTGACGCTTCCCGACCGACTTCCCGCATTCTGTTCCGTAAAACTTCTATAGCACCGGTCCGCCGATAGCGATGCATGCCGCAAATCTATCTTCATTTTTGATTCCAAACTGAACTTACCGACGCATGCAACAACTTCCATCACTCCGTTCCGCTGATAGCGTTGCAAGTATTGTGAGCAATCCTATCTTCATTTGGCAATTCCAACCTGACCTTACCGACGCACAAGCTAAAATCCGCAGTTCTGTTCTCCGGTATCACTACAAGTAAAATGAGCGGTTCAATCTGCAATAACTAATTCGAAACTGACCTTACCGACGCATAGAACTACTTCAATAGTCCGTTCCACCGCTCACGATGCAAGCGAAACGAGCATGTCTATCTCCATTTGTTATTCCGACTGACCTTACCGACGCACAAAAAAACTTCCTCTGTTTCCAGAGGAAGCGTGAACATGCGAAACGCTTGTTCTTAGTACTGGTTCTGGCGATTCCTGTCAAAGCAATCGCGGCAGTACACGGGGCGATCACCGCGGGGCTGGAACGGCACCTGGGTGGTTACGCCGCAACCGTCGCAAATGACTTCGTACATCTGCCGTTCGCCACGGCTGGGGTTCTGGGTGTTACGGCGGGCAGAGCGGCAACCGGGGCAACGGCTGGGCTCGTTCTGGAAGCCTTTGTCAGCAAAGAACTGCTGCTCACTGGCTGAGAACACGAATTCCGCGCCGCAATCACGGCAAGTTAAGGTTTTGTCTACGAACATTCTGGTTTCCTCCAAATCGTTAATCTGTGTCCCAAGCTATGCAGTGATTCCGGTGTGGATTTCCAAACTTTCGGACATACATGAACGAAGGAGGAAGAACCGATACCTCATACCTTGGCTGGGTCATCGTCATTATTATAGCATGGGTTTTCTTCTTTGTATAGCTAATTTCTAGAATTTCCCGGTTCTTTTCCAATGAATTTATTATTTCCCATCCGACCATGCTTCTTATCGTTACAACTTTCAGTCCCATATACAACTCATGGATACTTTTCAAAACCTCTGCAATTCGATATATTTGAATCTGAACGCTTTATCAGATTATTTTGATGGGCGATTCGACTTTTATACATTGGGGATGAACGCGACATGGATTACCTAGACCTGGGGCGCCGGATTCGCAAGCAGCGCACGCAGCGCGGGTGGACGCAAGAAGCGCTGGCTGAACGGGTGAACGTTTCGACTTCCTTTGTTGGGCACGTCGAACGCGGTTCCCGTAAAGCCAGTTTGGAAACGCTTGTTGCCATGGCCAACGCGCTGGACGTCAGCGTGGATTATTTGCTCTCCGGCAGCATCAACAACAGCGTGATCGGTCCTATGCCAAAAGGCTTGAGCGATCAGCAGCGAACCGCACTGAAGGAGATCCTTACCACAATCCAAGACAACCTTACGGAATGGGAAAGAGATCAGTAACTGACTGCGGCGCACCAAACGGTGCGTCCTTTTTTTTGCCCGGAAAGCGCAAATACCTTAACGGTGTGCCGCTCTTCGCAGGCGCAAGCCGAGTGCATCCAGGCGGATACGGTTCGCCGGCTGCCGTAAACGGCGGCGCCGCCCCCAATAAAACGGCCCCGGAAACAGCCGGTTTCATGATTTCTCCATTGAAACCGCCGGCGCAGAATGCTATAATATCGAAGAAAAGGGACCGCTGCAGAAAGCGGACGGGAGGGTTCATGAAGCGTAGGGATACCATCATCCTTGCCATTGTGCTGATTGCAAGCCTTGCGCTGTTTTTACTCAGGCCGCGTTCCATTCAAAACGGTGACGACGGCGCATATCTAAAAATCACCATCGCAGGCCAAACGGAGCAGGTTGTTGCGCTCAACGAGGAACGGGATATCCGCGTCGAGCAGGAGAACGGGGATTATAACATCGTTCACATTTACCCGGGCGGGTTTCGCGTGATTGAAGCGAACTGTTATAATCAGGATTGCATTCATCAGGGCGATGTGACAGAGGATAACCTCGCAAGCCGCCTTTTAATGAACGAAGTGATCTGCCTCCCGCATAAGCTGGTTCTATCGCTGGTCTCAGCGGAGGAAGCCCGGCAGGAGAACGCACCATGAAGCAGACGCGAAGGTTGGCATTCTCGGCCGTATTCGTATCCATTATGATGGTGCTTGGCTATTTGGAAAGCCTGCTGCCAGTCTCCCCCGTTCCCGGTATCAAACTCGGGCTTGCCAACAGCGTGCTGATCGTATCCCTGTATTGGCTGGGTGTTCCCATCAGCTTTCAGATCATGGTGGTGAAAAACGTTCTGCTTGGGCTTTTCCTGGGAAACCCGATGCTCATTCCCTACAGCCTGGCGGGCGGTATCCTGAGCCTGACCCTGATGGGCTTATTGTACCGGCGCAAAGGTTTCAGCCCTGTGGGCGTCGGCATGGCCGGCGGCGTAGCGCATAACATTGGCCAGGTCGCCCTCGCAATGATTATTCTGCATACGCCGTCGCTCGTATTTTACTTGGGCTTGCTCATGCCGGCAGGGGCGGCGATGGGTTTCGTCACCGGCACAATTTCGAAAATACTCGCCAAACGCTTTCCTCCCACGCAATCCGCGCATTCCCGGATCACCAAAGACGCAAAGGAGTAACAACCGTGAAGAAACAAGCCTGGCTCATCCTGACAATTATCGCCTTTATCGCGGGTTTAGCGCTGGCCGCGACGAATATGATCACCGCCGGCCCGATCGAAGAACAGCGCGTGAAAGCGATTTTAGAGGCGCGGGCAGCCGTTTTCCCCGCTGCCGATAACTTTGTGGAGCTGCCGCTGGACGCGGACTCAAGCTTTGACAGCATCGTGGAAGCCATGTCGGGAACCCAGCGTATCGGTTACATTTTTCAGCTTTCAGTAGCGGGTTACGCAGGGCCTATCGAAATTATCATGGGTGTGGACACGCAGGGTACCGTCAGCGGGATCTCCGTTGGAGGCTCCAAGTTTTCCGAAACTGCTGGGCTTGGAACCAAGGTCAAACTTCCCGCGTTTACCGATCAGTTTATCGGCCTTTCCGAAATGCCCGTTCTCAATGGGAATGTAGATACGATCAGCGGGGCCACTGTGAGCTCGTCCGCCGTAATCAACGGCGTGATCCGCATCTACACGCAATGGGAAGCAACCTCCGCGGCGGATCCATCCGCCGGTTCCGTATCGCCGTAAACCGCCGTGCCGTCCGGATTGGGCGGCCTTTTTCGTTCATCAACAGCTCTCCCGCCCTTGGGCAATCCCTGGCAGCATGAATACGATCGGTATTCTCGGTCTTTTCATAATGATCTGTCCGAATATGATAGGGAGGTATGCGCCATGAAAAAAATCGTGTGTATTCTCTGTACGCTGCTCATGTTGCTGACCGTGATTTCCGTTCCCTCCGCATTGGCGATGGAAATTGATTATTCGGGCGATTGGGTATGCCTCACCGTTGACCTTGGGGATGGCGTTCTGCTGACCGAATACGAAGGGCAGCCGTTGCCGGAGACGATCTTTTTTACCCTGCAGCCTGACGGCGTCGTTGTGTTGACCAGCATGGGCGAGCAACAGGAAGGCATTTGGCAGAAAACCGGCGCGGGCATTTCCATTATCGCGGATAACACGATCATTCCCTTTACCAATACGGATAATCAGCTGGTTAACACCGATCAGGGCGTTACCATGGTTTTTACCCGTGCCGAAAACGTGAAGAAGGTCGGCGGGTTCTCCACCTTGGTCAACCTTGGCAAGAACGCCGCTCCGGCGTTTGAATACGCCGGCGAGTGGCACGCGATCAGCTATGAGGCCATGGGGATTTCCAGCGGCATCGACGCTTTCTTCCCCGACGGTTTGTTCGTCACTCTGGCTGCCGACGGTACCGGAACCGTGCAGCTGACGCCTGATTACACCGAGGCGATCACCTGGGCGCAAACAGACAGCGGTATCTCCATGGACGGAAGCAATTTCCTCTACGATCCGCTGTGGGATCCGCAGATGCAAACGCTTTCGCTTTGCTATGCATCCGACGTTATTCGAATCGTGTTTGAGAAGACGATTGGGACGGAACAGACCCCCACCGCCATGCCCGAAATTACTCTGGTTCCAGAAATCACCCCCGCGCCGGCAGCGGCGGGTACGCTTCCCCAAGCCTACACCTGCACCTTTTTCAACGCCGCATTCCCTGACGGCTGGGTGCAGGATGAATACAACACCTACAACTATGATACCTATTATTCGGCGCAGTATAACCTGAACGATCAGGATAACTGGACCATCAGCAACGTTCGCATCGAAGCGAGCGTTGATGAGGTCGCCAACTATCGTTACGCGCTGGACACGCTGACGCAAACGGCGGCGGCGGCCGGCATCGAAACGCTTGAGCAAAGGCAGATCGGCGGGTATGACTTTGTAGGCGCCGTTACGGGAGACTACTGGCTGACCGGCACGTATCTGGCACGGGTGCCCGAGGCTTCAATGACGCTGACGATTACCATATCGGAGCCCGGAAAAATTGAGGAAGTCCTCCCGGCTATACTGGACTCCGTTCTCTTCACCTTCCCTATTCCCAATCCGCCGCTGATGGATCCGCCGCTGCCGGAAGACGGCGTACCCTACCAACCCTCCACCGGCGCCGTAAGCGTTGGCGGATATACCCTGCAAGCGCAATGGCTGCCTGCGGGCGATTCCATTATACCCAAGGATGCGTATTACAATGGCATGGCTGCGGTTGGCGAAAAAGTGTATTTGCTCACCAGCCAGCTGCTGCGCAGTTATACCCGCAACGGCAATCAGCTGGTCAGCGCCGGCGAACCGCTGGACCTTGGGGATAATTACAGCTACCTCAGCGCCGCGCAGGACGGAACGCTGTTTATCACCGACGGTTATTACCGCGTGCTGGCGGTGAAAGACGGCGCAACGAATTCCTATGATCTGGACAGCTATCTTGCGATCCACCCCGACGGGCAGTGGGGGCTTGGGTTCTGGTCCTCCTACAATGTGAAGAGGCTGACCTTTTCAGCGGACGGCATGGCAACGCAGGATTGGATCCTCACCAACCTGGACAACGACGCCGCGCGGACCGGCAGATTCTCAACCATTTCCTATATTACGATCACGGCGGACCGCATCTTCGTAGCCGGCATGGATACGCAGGCCGGCAATGCGACGCGGATTGCGATGTACGATCTCGACGGCAATGAGCTGGCGACGTTCGGCGGTAAGGATTGGAGTGAGGACTCCTATTTCGGAAACGTGACGGGTATCGTGCAAACCAAGAACGGGATCATCGCGCTGGACGGTTACTATCAGACATTCCGTCTCTTCTCACTGGACGGCACGTATCTTGGCAGCGCGCACTGCGATGAGCTGCTGGGGACAAACTATCCGTGGCCGGTAACGCTTGTGCCGACCGAGGGCGGCGCGCTTGCGCTGATTTCCCAGGAACGCGCCGATCAGTCCGCAACCGAACTGCTTGTGTTTGAGATTACCGGGTTCTGAAATGAGCAAAACACGCACTACCGCCGAATTGATTGCCGTGGCCGCGGGCCGCAGCACGCCTGATCTCGTATTCAGGCAAGCCAACGTTATCAATGTTTTCACCAGAGAGATCGTCAAGGCGGACGTCGCCGTTGCGGGCAGCCAAATTGCCGGCGTCGGCGCATATCGCGGACCCCGGGAAATAGATTGCGACGGTCTGTATCTTTGTCCCGGTTTGATCGACGCGCACTGCCATATTGAAAGCTCGATGGCCGCACCCGCGGAATTCTGCCGCGCGGTGCTGCCATCGGGCACCACTGCCCTGATTGCGGACCCGCATGAGATTGTGAACGTATGCGGCGCGGCAGGGCTTCGTTTTATGTTGGAGCAGGCAGCAAAAGCCGTATGCGATCTGTATTTCATGCTGCCGTCCTGCGTGCCCGCAACCGATCTGGAAACGTCTGGCGCGGTGTTTACCGCGCAGGATATGAAGCCGTTTCTGCGCCATCCGCGCGTGCTTGGCCTTGCGGAGGTGATGAACGTTCCGGGCGTTCTCGGCTGTGTGCCCGCTATGATGGAAAAAATCCGGTTGTTTTCAAAATTCAAAATAGACGGCCATGCGCCGGGTCTGTCCGGCGAAGCGCTGCAGGCCTATGCGGCTGCCGGTATCACAACGGATCACGAATCCGTTATGTTCTCCGAAGTGCTCGAAAAGGCACGCGCCGGGATTGCCGTAATGATCCGCGAGGGCAGCGCCGCGCATAATTTAACCGCCATTCTTGCCGGAGTACTGGAAGCGAAGCTACCCACAAGCCGTTTGCTGTTCTGTACGGACGATAAACACCTCGACGACATCCGGCGCGACGGGCATATTATACAGAATGTGCGCATGGCCATCGCGCTTGGTATGAATCCGATTGAAGCGATCTGTATGGCGACGCTCAACACAGCGGAGCACTATGGTTTTTCCCAGTGCGGCGCGATTGCGCCCGGGCTGCTTGCCGATCTGCTGCTTCTTTCCGACCTGCATACCATGCGGATTGAATCCGTTTATAAATCCGGCGTTTCTTCCGCCGTACTTCTTGACAGTCCGCCCCCGCCGCTTGCCGTTCCTGAAGAAATCCTACATTCCGTTCATACAAAGACGATCGTGCCGGACGATTTGCGTTTGCCGGTGCAGGGCGTGACCGACGTGCTGGAGATGGTTCCCTCGCAGCTGCTGACCCGCCATTTACGGGAAGCGGTTCCGGCTCGTCAGGGTTTCTTTCAGCCAGACTCCTGCTATACAAAGCTTTGCGTTGTGGAACGCCACGGCAGGAACGGCAATATTGCCGTGGCTCCGTTGAAAGGTTATGGAATAACGGGCGGCGCCATTGCCACGTCGGTAGCGCACGACAGCCATAATATTATCGCCGCCGGCGATAACGACCGGGATCTGGCGCTTGCCATCAACCATATCCGTAAAATCAACGGCGGGTATGCCGTGGTTGAGAACGGGCAGGTGACTGGCTCGCTTGCGCTGACGATCGCCGGGCTGATGAGCGCCGAACCGCACACGGTGATCGAGCAGGCAACCAACGACATACTAGCCCGGGCAGGCAGGCTGCACATCAGCGCGGGTATCGAACCGTTCATCAGCCTGTCGTTTCTGGCGCTGCCCGTGATCCCCACCCTGCGTCTGACCGATCAGGGCCTTATCGACCTTTTTCAAAGTTCGTAACGCTAAAAGCGCATCCAACCGGAAGGGCTTCGGTTTTCTTTGTGTTCAAAAGCCGCCAAATCACATTCCGGGGCGCGGAAACGCTTTACACCAAACAGGCGAAATGCTACAATACCAATTGCCTGTTAAATGATTCACAATATTGAACGCACGTTTTCCGTTTGACTGAAACATTGAAGGAGGTTTGTTTTTGAAACACATCGTACAAACCGCATCCGCGCCAAAAGCCGTAGGCCCGTACTCGCAGGCCGTTTCAACAGGCGCGCTGGTGTTCACCTCCGGTCAGCTTGGCATCGATATGCAGACCGGCAAGCTGGCGGACGGCGTGGAGGCGCAGGCCAGGCACGCGCTGCTCAACCTGGGGCAGGTGCTGGCCGCGGAAGGGCTGGACTATGCAAGCGTCGTAAAGACCACCGTCTTTCTGGCAAACATGGCAGATTTCGCCGCCGTCAACGCGGTTTACCAGAGCTTTTTCACGAAGGAATTCCCGGCTCGCAGCTGCGTGCAGGTTGCCGCGCTGCCTTTAGGCGGGCTTGTAGAAGTTGAATGCATTGCCATTCGTTAAAGAAGGGGAAGCGCCATGTTTACAATTCTTGAGAAGAAACTGCTCAACCCGACCGTAGCACAAATCGTTATCAATGCCCCGCTGATTGCAAAAAAGGCGGAAGCGGGCCAGTTCGTGATCCTGCGGGCAAAGGCTACCAGCGAACGCCTGCCCTTAACCGTTGCCGCTTATGATCGCGAACACGGCACCATTACGCTGATCTTTCAGATCGTCGGCATGGGAACGGCAGAGCTCAACTCGCTGGAGCAGGGCGACGCAATTCTGGATTGCGTCGGACCGCTGGGAGAACCGACGCATACCGAAGGGCTGCACAAGGTATGCGTAGTGGGAGGCGGCGTAGGCTGCGCAATCGCCCTGCCGGTGGCGCGGAAGCTTTATCATCAAGGCGCGGAAGTGCACAGCGTGATCGGCTTCCGTACCAAAGATCTGGTGATTTTGGAAGACGCGTTCAAAGCCGTCAGCAAGGAACTCCGCGTGATGACCGACGACGGAACCCATGGTGAAAAGGGGCTGGTTACCTCTGCGCTGGAAGCCTTAATTCAGGCAGGCAACCAGTACGACGAGGTCATCGCCATCGGGCCGCTTGTGATGATGAAGTTCGTTTGCCTGCTCACCCGAAAGTACGGCATTAAGACGGTCGTCAGCATGAACCCCATCATGGTGGATGGCACGGGGATGTGCGGCGGGTGCCGCTTGACCGTAGGCGGCGAGACCAAGTTCGCCTGCGTGGACGGGCCGGATTTTGACGGCCATCTGGTAGATTTCGACGAGGCGATCAGCCGCAGTTCCATGTATACCGAATTCGAGTGCTGCGCCAGAGACGAAGCCTGTAACCTGTTTGCCAAGGAGGTTCGCTGATATGCCCGAACGTAATATGAGCTTAACCCAAACTCCGATGCCCGTACAGGAGCCGGAGGTCCGTAACCGTAATTTCAGCGAGGTTGCGCTAGGATATACGCTGGACATGGCGATCAACGAGGCGAAGCGCTGCCTTGGCTGCAAAAACAAGCCCTGCGTTTCGCAATGCCCGGTAATGATCGACATCCCGGCGTTTATCGGTAAGGTCGCGGAAGGCGAACTGGAAGGCGCGTTTGAAGTGCTGAGCGCGGATACCTCGCTGCCTGCGGTGTGCGGCCGCGTATGCCCGCAGGAAACCCAATGCGAGCAGGTTTGCGTGCGCAATAAAAAGGGCGACAGCGTGGGAATTGGCCGTTTGGAACGCTTCGTAGCCGATTGGCACAGGGCGCATAGCAGCCAAACCGCCGAGATACCGGCGCATAACGGCCACAAGGTAGCCGTGATCGGCGCAGGCCCGGCAGGATTAACCTGCGCGGGAGATTTGGCCAAGCTCGGCTATGAAACCACCATTTTCGAAGCCCTGCATATGGCGGGCGGCGTGCTGGTATACGGCATTCCGGAGTTCCGCCTCCCCAAGTCGATTGTAGAGCACGAGATCAACAATTTGAAAGCGCTGGGCGTTAAGATTGAAACCAACGTGGTGATCGGAAAAACGCTGACGATCGACGAGCTGTTTGCGCAGGGGTTCGAGGCGGTGTTCATCGGCAGCGGCGCCGGGCTTCCCAATTTTATGCGGATCCCGGGCGAAAGCCTGAAAGGCGTGTACAGCGCCAACGAATACCTGACCCGCATCAACCTGATGAAGGCTTACGACAACGCCAGCCGCACCCCCATCCAGAAAAGCAAGGCCGTTGCGGTGGTCGGCGGCGGCAACGTGGCGATGGACGCCGCCCGCTGCGCAAAGCGGATGGGCGCGGAGACCGTGTATATCGTATATCGCCGCGGCCGTGCGGAGCTGCCGGCGAGGTTGGAAGAAGTGGAACACGCCGAGGAAGAGGGTATTATTTTTAAACTGCTCACCAACCCGATTGAGGTTCTGGGAACGGAAAAAGGTTGGGTGAAGGGCTTGAAGTGCGTGGAGATGGAGCTTGGCGAGCCGGACGACAGCGGCCGCCGCCGCCCCATAGTAAAAGCCGGGAGCGAGTTTGTGCTGGATGTGGATACCATGATCATGGCCATCGGCACCAGCCCCAATCCCCTCTTGCGCAAGACCACGAAAGGGCTGGAGACCAACAAATGGGGCTGCCTTGTAACCCGTAACGACGACGGCCTGACCAGCCGTGACCATGTGTACGCGGGCGGCGACGCCGTTACCGGGGCGGCAACCGTTATCCTGGCTATGGGCGCCGGTAAAAAGGCAGCCGCCGCCATCCATCAGGATATCATGGGCGGCTGACATAGTATCGGAATGAACCATTGGAGGAGCGGGCAAGCGCCAGCTCCTCCTTTTTCCGGGTATCCGTTTTGCTGAAACAAAAAACGACGGGCGGTCTGACGACCGCCCGATTTTTCATTTCCCTATTCAGTTGTCCACACAGTGTTCCGCCGGACAACGGGATGAGGTGG
Organism: Bacillota bacterium; assembly: GCA_023459675.1. Lineage (GTDB taxonomy): Bacteria > Bacillota > Clostridia > Christensenellales > Aristaeellaceae > CAXXOK01. The sequence goes on from JAEWTC010000138.1 coordinate 71,491, forward strand.
AATATCGCCCCGGCTTATTCTTCTCCGTCGTCGGATGCGTCCTCATCAAACGTTGCTTCCGCTACGCGGATCAGCTGTTCCAGGAGATCTTCATCCTCTACGGGCACGAACTCTTCCATTTCCTCGTCGTCTTCCGAAGGGACGACCTTCATTACATAGAGTTCCACGGTTTCTTCTTCGTCGCAATCTTCGTGCTCGCAGCATTCGTGGTCATGGCAGCAATCCGTCGATTGGGCTTCGCCCAGGATAACGTACTCTTCGCCGTTATAGAAGAAATAGCGGATGACTTCCATAAGGATCGTGTTCCCATCTTCGTCGACGCCTTCGATAAGATCCACTTCCTCGGGTTCGTCTGCGGCCATGCCACCGATCCGTTGGTTTTCGTAATTATTGTTCAATGGAATCTCCCCGCTTTCCGAGCCTTACTGAACCGACCATTCGGGCTCAGCTATAGTATACACCATCCCAATGAGATTCTCAAGTATCTGCTTTCCCATAGGAGGATCGCGGAGGTAAAATGTTCGTAAACAGGATGTTCCACGCATAAATTGCGGCGTACGCGGTTGTTTGGCTTCTTTTGGAGCAATCGAAAAAGACGAACCGCAAAGGTTCGTCTTTTTTACGAGGAAGCGAGATGACCCCGCTACCACACCTGCGTCAGAAGCAGAACAACCAGAGCCACGGCGCCCATCAATACAAAGGCGATCAACAGCGCGGCAAGCGTGGCGTTGAAGGCAACGTGCAGCGCTTCCTTCTTGGTTGCATCCGTATGGGACGGCAGTATTTCCGCCTTTACGCGCCGGTACGTTCGTCTTGGACGGATATCCGGCACATCCATATTCGCGATTACGCGGCCGTCGTCGTCGTCATACTGCTTCTTCATGGTTAATCATACAGGTGGCACGCCACCTCGTGGCCCTCTACGGTTTTCAATACCGGCACCTCGTGTTTGCAGCGCTCCATGCACTGCGCGCAACGGGTGTGGAATTTGCAGCCTGCGGGCGGATTGGCGGGCGACGGAATGCTGCCCTCCAAAATGATCCGGTTCATCTTCACGTCCGGGTCCGGCATCGGGATTGCGGAAAACAGCGCTTTGGTGTAGGGATGCAACGGGTTTTTGAAAATATCCTCACGTTTTCCGTACTCCACCATCGAACCCAAATACATTACGCCTACGTCCTTTGAGATATGCTCAACAACCGACAGATCGTGCGAGATAAACAGATATGCCATGCCGTATTCGCGCTGCAGATCGGAAAGCAGGTTGATGATCTGCGCCTGGATGGACACATCCAGCGCGGAAACGGGCTCGTCGCAAACGATAAAGTCCGGCTTCAGCGCAAGCGCGCGTGCAATGCAAATTCTTTGCCGCTGTCCGCCGGAAAACTCGTGCGGGTAGCGGTCTTTATGGTAAGCCTGCAGCCCGCAGTCCTCCATGATCTTCGTGATATAGTCGTCGAACTCTTCCGGCGGCACGATATGGTGTTCCCGCACGCCCTCGCCGATTATTTCCCCGACCGGGAGCCTGGGCGACAGGCTGGAGAAAGGATCCTGGAAGATGATCTGCATACGCGGACGCATGGTGCGCAGCTGACTGCGGTGGAGCTTGAACACATCCACGCCGTCAAACAGCACGTCGCCGGACGTTTTTTCGTTCAGACGCAGCAACGTTTTGCCGATGGTCGTTTTTCCGCAGCCGCTCTCGCCGACCAGGCCGAGCGTGCTGCTTCTGTTAATTGAAAAGCTGACGTCGTCCACAGCTTTTACATAGCCGGTGACCTGGCTGAATAAGCCGTTCTTGATGGGAAAGTATTTACGCAGATTTCTTACCTGCAGCAGAGCGTTGCTCATACCGGTTCGCTCCCCTCGGAATAGAGATAACAGCTCACCTTATGCGTCGGTGACAATGAGATTTCCGGCGGATACTGGCCGTCGCACGCCGCCAGGCAATGCTCGCAGCGGTCCTTGAAATAACAGTAATCCGGCATATTGATGGGATTGGGCACGCTTCCCGTAATGGAAAACAGCCGGTCCACATGCTTGTGTACATTGGGCTTGGATTCCATCAGGCCGATGGTGTAAGGGTGCCTGGGCGTATGGAATATTTCGGACGCCGTACCCTTTTCCACGATTCGGCCTGCATACATGACCACAACATAATCGGCCATTTCCGCAATCACGCCCAGATCGTGGGTGATCAACATGATGCTGGCGTTGATCTTGTTTTTCAGCGTCCGCAGCAGATCCAGAATCTGCGCCTGAATGGTAACGTCCAGCGCTGTGGTCGGTTCATCCGCGATGATCAGGCGCGGATTACAGGAAAGCGCCATGGCAATCATCACGCGCTGGCGCATGCCGCCCGAAAGCTCATGCGGATAGCGCATGTACACGCCTTCCGGATTGGCGATTCCAACCATGTCCAGCGATTCGATGGAGCGCTGTTTCACATCCTCTTTGCTCATACCCGGCTGGTGCAGTTGGATCACTTCGTCAATCTGGCTGCCTATACGGAAAACCGGGTTCAGGCTCGTCATCGGCTCCTGAAAGATCATGGATACCACGTTGCCGCGGATGTTCTGCATGGCGGACGTCGGGGTTTTCACGATGTCGTAAACGCCGTGATCGGTTTTCAGCCGGATTTCGCCTTCCACTGTCTGGCCTTGCGGGCGTTGTACAAGCTGCATCAGCGATAAGCTGGTGACTGATTTTCCGCAACCGGATTCACCCACAACCCCGACCGTTTTCCCCTGCGGGATATCAAACGAGATGCCGTTAACAGCTTTTACGGTTCCGATATCGGTGTAGAAATACGTGTGAACGTTGTCAAATTCCACAACGTTGTTATCGTCCCGCATCTTCGTCATGTATTCGCTTTCGCTTACATGCTTGCGGCTGCGCAACCTTTCAAGCCGGTTGGTGATCCGGCGGTTATCGCGGCTGATGCGCCTGGATTCGTTAATGGAGATGTAATCCTGCCCTTTGCCGTTCTTCTTCTGCGTCACAATCGCTCACCTACCTTTTCATCCTCGGATCGAACGCGTCACGCAGTCCGTCTCCGACAAAGTTGAAACCAAGCACGGTGAGCAATATCAGCATACCGGCGGGTATCCAGATGAACCAGAAGTTCGTCATCACGTATACGTCGCTTGCGGCGTTGATGATCGATCCCCAGGACGCCATCGGATACTTAATACCCAGGCCGAGGAAGCTCAGCACCGCTTCCGTGATAATGATGCCGCCAAGGCCCATGGTGGCGTTTACGATCAGGAGAGGCATCACGTTTGGCACCAGATGTTTGAATATCCGGCGGTTGACGCCAATCCCGGTCGCTTCCGCGGCAACCATGAAATCCTGTTCGCGCAGCGTCAGGATCTGCCCGCGAACGATGCGTGCGATCCCCGTCCAGCCCATCAGGCCTAAAATCAGCATTAATATCATAATGCGGGTGATCGGCTCCACCTTATAGGCGTCCATCACGGCGCCTGTGATAATCATGATCGGCCAGTAAGGAATGGAATTGAATAAGTCGATAAAGCGCATGAGCACCGTATCCACCCACCCGCCGAAGTAGCCGGCGATCCCCCCGATGAACACGCCGATGATCAGCTCAAAGAAGATAACCACGAAGCCGACCAGCAGGGAAATCCGCCCGCCGTACATCAGGCGCGTCAGCACGTCCATGCCGTTCACATCCAGCCCCAGCACATGCGTGGAGGACGGGTAGGCGTAACTGTCGAGCAGCTCCGCGGTTGTCAAGGTTTTGATGTTGTAGGTATGGTTGACCAGCGTGATGGTGTAATTTACGTCTTCGCCCTGCGCGTTGGGGAACGTGAAGGAGTTTTGGTTGTTATCCACAGCGGCGCGAATGGCATCCTTCAATTCCAGCGGCAGGAAATTACTGGCGATATAAGGATTGACGATCATGTTGGAAACCAACGCGACCGTTTGATCGCCCGCCATCACGCGATGCGCCAGGCTGTCCGGCTGCACGGTATACACCGTTCCGTTCAGTTCAAAGGAAGGCTGCCCCTGCGCGATCGCCCGTTCCGTGCCCACGTGGAACGCGTACGTGGAAATCAGCTCCTGGTCCGCTACCGAAGCGCTGTCAAAAACGTTCAGCGAAGCAATGGCGCACTCCAGCGGCAAACCGATGAACGCCTGTTTCCCCTGTGCCGCGATGTAAGTTTTCCCCTCGAAAACGAAGTTCGGCTCTTTTGCCTTGACCGCCGCCTCATAAGCCGCTTTCATGGCGTCGGTCAGTACTTCGCCGTCCACAGGCGTGTAGGAGAACAACAGCTTGCGGTTCATGACGTTGGCGATAATCTGAATGCGGGAGATTAGATAATAGTCGTTTTCCTGAATATAGGAATAGGAAACGCCGTTGGATTCAAAGGTCGTTTGCTCCTTGGTAAGTGCCAGAATAAACTGCGCGAACGCCGCCTTGTCAAAATTCTCGCCGGGAGCGCTCACGGTGCGGAGTTCCTTGTTATACAGCGCCGCCGCGTACTCCTTGGGAATGAGCTCCTGTTTCTTAAACACCTGCTGCTGCCTGTAGGGCATCAGCAAGCCGCCGACGAACGAGAACAGGAACATGACCACGAGGATAATCAACCCGGTGATGGCAAGCTTATTGCGGATGAAGCGCTTCATGACCAGCATCGAGGGGGAAAGCACCTTCACGCGGCGTTCATCGCTCAGGCTTTGCATATTCACGGTACAGCTCTCGCCGTTATCGTTAATGTTTTTGTCGTTTTTATTTATTTCGCTCATGTTGCCACCTCCCTTAATTGATGCGGACGCGCGGATCGACCACAGCATACATTATGTCTGCGGTGATCAGGCTGACCTGCGTCAACAGGATGAGGAACACCGAGTAAAACATGGTAAACGGAATATCGCCAGCCACGATCGCGTTAAACGAAATATAACCGATGCCGGGGATTTGAAACAGCGTTTCCGTGATCATGGAACCCACGAACATGCTGGGCAGAAGATAACTCATATAGGTGACCAGCGGGATCAGCGTGTTGCGGAACGCATGACGGTTGATGACGATCCTCTCCGACAATCCCTTGGCCCGCGCCGTGCGGATATAATCGGAGTTCAGGACTTCCAGCATGTTGGTGCGCGTGTAGCGCATCAGGCCGCCGATGGATAGCATCGCCAGCGTGATTACGGGCATTATCATATGCGCAGTCATATCGCCCATCTTACCCCAGAAACCGAGCTGGTCGTAATAGCGGCCGACAATGCCGTATAGATCCAGCCACCCCAGATTGATGGAGAATATATATTTGAGTAACGTTGCCAAAAAAAACGAGGGCATGGACAACCCGATCAGCGCAAAAACAGTGACGAAGTAATCTGTTTTGGAATACTGTTTGCGCGCCGCCAGAATTCCCAGCGGAATACATATGACCAGCTCTACGAACAACGTTATAAAGTTCAACGCAATGGAATACCAGATAACCGCTTTGAATTTTGCGATTACGGTGCCGCCGTAAAACCAGGAATCGCCGAAGTTACCCTGAACGGCGTTGCCTGCCCACGAAAAAAAGCCTTCGAGAATGGATTTGTCCATTCCGTACAAGGCGTTGAGCTGGGCCAGCAAATCCTGATATTTGGGAGCGCCGGGAATGTTGGAAACAAGCATACGCGCTTGTTTTTCAACAAAGGAAGAAGGCAGAAAACGAATGACGGCATATACGATCAGCGCGCCGAAAAATACGATAGCGATGCCAAGCAGTATCCGTCGAATCAGGAATTTAGCCATAGAGTGAAACCGCCCTTTTCAGCCGCATCGACAGACAATTGGGCAGGTGAGCTTGCCCGAAGGCAAGCTCACCTGTCCGAACTCAATCTGTGCGAGCAATGATATTTACTTGACTTTGAGTGTTTCGATATCGGTCAGCCAGCCCCAGTACGTGGTGATTGCCGGGGTGATGGAGGCGATATCCAGACGCTCGGTGCTGAAGACCACGCAGTTCTGACGCTGATACGCGGGGACTTCCACAGCCCAGTCAACGATGATATCCAATGCCTGCTTGTAAAGGGCCTTGCGATAAGCCTGGTCGTCGCTCTTGCGGGCGTCGAGGATCAGCTTATCCAGCTGCTCGTCCTGGATCATGTAGCGGTTGGAATCTGCGCCGCCCATGCCAAGCGAGTTCATGCCGTAATAGGTCTGGTACATGTCCGGATCCACGGTGGTCTGCCAGGCAGCGCACCAGAGTTCCGCTTTTCCGGCGTCCAGGGTGTCCCAGAGAACGTTGGCATCGGCGGGGTCATTGATGATCAGTTCGATGCCGATGGTTGCAAGGGATTCCTTGGCAGCGGTCAGCACGGCGAACGAGGGATGATCGCCAAGGCCGTCGCCGGGGATGATCACTTCGTAGGACAGTTTCGCGCCTTCGGGAGCGGCGGTGAACTTGCCGGTCGCTTCGTCGAAGGTGAAGCCGGCCGCGATCAGGTAGTTCTTCGCTGCCGTGATGGCCGCGGCGTACATCTGCTCAGGCGTCATATCGGCCGTGTAGATCGGATTTCCGTCCACGTCCGTAGAGAACGCAACCTTGAAGTCCGGATCGGTCGGCTGGGGAGCCGCCCAGGAGGTGTTGGAAATCGGATACTGGATAACAGACGCGGCCTCGCCGTAATAGCTGTCATACGCGGTGGCGCGATGCACGGCAAGAACGGTAGCCAGCGCTTTGCGCAGGTTCTTGGATTCCACGGAGCTTGCAACGCCGCCGACGCTGACGTTGACCGCGTTGATGCCGATGTAGCCGTAGCCGCGGTTATCCACCTTGCTGGTCGTAATCACGTCGCCGGTGATTGCGCCGTTGGGGTTGAGCGCCATGATGCTTTCGAAGTTGGTTTTGGTGCCGTTCATCTCGCTGGCGTCAATCGTGCCGGTGGTGATGCCGGGGATCACGTCCGCAGAGTTGGTTTCCTTGAACTGGAAGAACTTCGTTACGGGAGCGCCCTTGAAGTAATTCTCGTTCGCTTCGTAGTACACAACGCGGTTTTCGTACTTCACGAACTTGTAGGGGCCGGCGCCCATCGGCATGGTCGTCTTGGCCTGGATCAGGCTCAGATCGCCGTAGGGGAAGCCGAACTTGTTGTTCTCATAATCATACTGGGCTACATCGCCGTAGTAATGCAAGGGCGCCACTTCGATGCCGAGGATGGAGTACACGGCCGGGGCTTCATAGCCGGTGGTGCGCACTTCCACGGTGTACTTGTCAATTTTCTTGATGCCGGTGATATTGGGGATGCCGCCGCTCATGGCTTCATCCTGGGGCCCGAACATGCCGATGAAGGCATTGTAGGTCACGCCAAGAACGTCGGTGCCATCCGGGCTTTCCACGGAAGCATAGGCAGCGGGGTCTCCGCCGTATGCCGCCACAGTTTCGGCATAATAGTCATCCAGGGTCGGGAACTGGCCGGCCTTCGTATCGAATGCGGTGCTGGTAACGGCCGTGGTGAAGATGCCGGTTTCCAGATCCATGGTGCCGTAGCCCCACAGCGCCATACCGGTGATTACGCTCAGGCCGTCGCTTGCGGCTGCTTCTTCCGCAGTTACGCCGACATAGTCCGGAATATAAGCGGCATACGAGGTCAGGCAGGTCTGGATGATCTTGCTGACGTCGGCTTTCCAGTTCTCTTCGAGCGTCGCCCAGAAATAGGTCTGCTCTTCTTCGGTCCAGGTATCCGCCGAGGACCAAACGTGATCTTTGCCCGCTTCATAGATGGCCACACCCAGAGCGGCATACTTTTCGAAAACATCCGCGGTGGTCTGCGTACGGTAATCGGCTACGCCGATAATGTTGTACGAAGCCAGCTGCGTGGAGCCGGTATACGTGGGGTCCAGGAAAACGTAGTAGGAGAAAATGAGGTCGTCCGCCGTCATCTCCACGCCGTCGGAGAACAGGACGCCTTCTTTGATTTTGGCGGTGTAGGTGGTCATATCGGCGGCTTCGTCGTAATCCACCTTCAGATCCGCAATACCGTTGTAGAAATAATCCACGCCGTTGTAGGCGCGGGTTTCGCCCTCGATGGCATTGTATACGATGCCGCCGGAACGATCCAAGGTCATCAGCGCTTCCTGAGTCAGCGCCTCCACGTCAACGTCATAACCCGACTGGGCAAAGAACGGGCTGAACTTCTCGGACAGCGTATCGATACCGGAAACGATCGGCATCGACTCTCCCTCGGCAAACGCAGCCATCGGGAGCGCAACGCCCACGAGCATTGCAATGGTCAGTAACAGTGCGCAAGTTTTTTTGAGCATAGAAACTTCCTCCTTCATTTATTCGCACAAATGATGCTATAGATAATTTAACATAGTTCACGGGTAAAGTAAACCATCAATTCAGAAAAAGAAAATCCTTTCCTGTCAACGGTTGCGGGCCGGTTGTTTGTTATTGTATTAACAACCCGCGAAAGTGCCCCCAGGCATTATGCAGTATTTGCATGATTATCGATTCCTTGGTGGCAAAACGGCGCGCTTACGGGTAAATATACGTATCCTCTATAGTAGGCGCATCGCACCGGAGGATCAGCCCGTCGGTCAGGATTGGAGAATCATAGGTAGCTCCGTAATAATCCATAACAAAGCTGCGAACGGTCCCGGTAACGCGAATCCATTCGTTATTCACCAACCCGGCGTCCTTATCCACTTTCACATGAAAGCCGACGATGGATGCGTCCGCCGCGCAGCAGGCGATCATCGTGCGCGCAATGAGGATCGTATTCTCCGGGAACGAATCGCTTGTGTATACATATCCATATACTGTGATCGTTTTCCCGATCAGGTTCTTAACCTCGGATTGGAGATACTTAGAAAAGGAATCATCCGACGGATGGAAGGACGTGGTTTCGCTATCGAGTACGCAAGACGCAAGGTTTTTTACTTCCGCCGCGGAAACGGAAGCGGCGTTATCCAATTCCGCGCCGCTGCCGTTTGTTTGCGCGGTTGCGTCCGCCGGCTGCGGCCCGGTGGTCTCTCCCGCATCGGCAGTGGACGCCGCTTCGGCGCTGTTGAGACTCATAATGCTCACATTCTGATTGGGCAACATTCCAGGCGTACTTTGGTTCGGGGTTACGGTGATGAAAAGCAGCAGGGGGATGATGTACATCAGGATCGAAGCCTTGCCGTTCCCCCGCCCCGGTTGCCTGCGCAGGCCGCGGACAAGCTGCAGCGCCTGAAATACATACAAAACGAGCAGCACAGCAAACCCAAACCATACCATCGGCACCATGCGCGGGGCAAGCAGCAGCAATATGCCGCCTCCCCACAGCAAGTAAGCCATTACCAGCAGCAAGGCCATCAGGATCAGAAACCAAAGAATCTCCACGCTCCGTTTACGCATAGCCGCCTCCCAGGAAAAAGCTCACAATCAGCGCAAGCGCAAAGCAGGTCAGCAGGATGGTTGTAATCAGGCGGATGACGAAGCCTTTGCGGAAGCTTCCCAGCATCATCATGGTATTCTTAATATCAATCATCGGGCCGACGATGAGGAACGCAAGCACAGACGCACCGGAGAATTGCATCATGAAGGTGCTGGCGACGAACGCATCCGCTTCGGAACATAGCGACAGTAGGAACGCAAGCGCCATCATCGCAAGAATCGAAACGATCCTTCCGCCTCCGGTCCCCGCAAGCACCGCCGTTGGTACCGCCATCTGCACGGCTGCGGCAATCATTGCGCCAAAGATCAGGTATCCGCCAACGCTTTGAAGCTCCGCGCTTGTGTGGGCCAGCACATCCCGCAGCAACGCGCGTACAGGATGCCCGCCCCGTTGCGTACTGTCGTGCGCAGCGCAGCACGCATGGCCTTCCTGCGCGTGACCATCGTGCGTATGCCCTTCGTGCAGATGTCCATCGTGTGTTTGGCATTCGCATGTATTGAATTCTTGGGCGGGTTCTTCATGCGCGTGTCCGTCGCATGCGTGATCTTCATGCGAATGATCGTGACCGCAGCCACAGGCGCAGGATACCGTTTGCACCTCTGAAAGTACGCTTTGTTTTTTTCCGCGGCTGACCAACGCGCCGATCACCATCGCGCCGATACAGCCGCAAACGGCACGCAGCGGCATCATCAGCGGATAAGCGGGAAACGCATGATAGGTGGAAAGCAGAACGATGGGATTGACGATCGGGGTCGCAAGCATGAATGCGATCGCAGGACCCACAGGCAAACCTTTCTTCAGCAGTCCGCGTGTGATGGGGATGATCGCGCACTCGCAAACCGGAAAAAGTAGCCCGGCAAGCGACGCGGTTAAAAGCCGCAGAAACGCATTACCGGGCATGATTTTCACAAGCATGTCCTCAGTGACAAACACCTGGATCAGCGACGAAAGAATGGTTCCCAGCATAACGAAGGGCAGGGCTTCCAGCAAAATAGACCACAACAGCAGCGTAAAGCCGCGCAGACCGTTCAAAAGCTCGGATTGCGAAGACCCGATGCCAAGACGCAGACCCACCCAAAACACGCAAACGGCAGCCAGCAGCCACACAAGCCCCTTTTGAAATAAACCTCGATTGATGATTCTGCGCACAAATTTAAGTTCCGTTCTTAAGGATCCCTATTCCATAGTAAGATTAACATTTTATGGAAGCCGTGTCTATTCCCGGCAGAATACTTTACAACCATGATGTTCCATCACGCGGGATTGCTGATTTACGCTGCGAACGACTGCCTCCGATCCATATGCAGGCGCATCAGGATCGAATGGTTTCCCGGTGCGGCGGTTTCTGCGGGTGTTATGAGGCGGTTGCGGCCGATTCCAGCCAACCAAAAAGAAAAGGTTTCCCCATCACGGAGAAGCCTTTTCATTTCATGCATTTTCCCGCTTCAATTATCCGTCGGATGGTTTCTGGCCGATACGCAATCGGCGCACTTTCCGTAAACCTCCAGCTTATGATGCGTTTCCACAAACCGGTTTTCCTTGGCTTGCGTCTGCCAGAAATGGCTGACACAGGGAATCTTTATGATTTTACCGCATTCCGTACAGATGAGGTAGTGGTGGTGGTCGCCTTCGTAAACGGTATAACGGTTCACACCCTGTTCGTCGTTCATAGCCTCCAGTATGCCGAAATCAAGAAACTTCTGCACGTTGCGGTATACCGTGGCATTGTCGACGCTCATTTCGTTTGGCAGCAGCGTATATACGTCGTGTACGGATAGCATCCGGTTTGGATTTTCCAAAAACACATCCAATATTTGCTTCTTCTGCGACGTTATCCGCAGCCCTTTCGCCCGCAGCATCGCATAGATCTTCGTATGATCGTTCATTCGCACCCTCCGAGACAAAAACATAAAGATATTGACGCTGTGATTATACCCCGAAATAACGGAAACATCAAATAAAGCCCAGCCGTGAAGCGTACCGGCTCGGGCGCGTACAGCGATGCCGAGCGGCACAGGCAAGACAGCTTCGGCTTTACGATGTTCTGCGCAAAGCAACCGGTTCAGCCTTAGCGGTTGAAACGGTTTGCCCCCGTATACCGTTATAAGCTACGATCCCGGCCGATGCATGCATTACCAATGATATGCTTAAGAATAAGCGATTAACAATCCCACGCGAAGAAAGCGCCCTGTCTGCATGAACCGTCAATCAAGCGTATACCCGCAATCGATGTCAAACGGCATAATCAGGAGCTTCTGCACCGCTTTGCCGTAATCGATAAAGAACCACTGGATTGCCTTGCCGTAGTTTTCGATGGTGTCGAACTCCCAGTAGGAGTAGTATTTGACGCACTTCACGATTTTGGTTAATTCTCTGGGCGGATTACCCGGTTCCACGCCGTCGATCGTATGAAATCGTTTCATATACCGCATACCCGTGCAGCCGGGCCGCGTACGCTGCGCCTCCGCCATATCGGCGGCCAGCGCTTCGAATTCGGCCAGCTTTTCGGGCTTTACCTGAAACCGTTTGATCTCCATAAAACTGCCGCTCATCTACGCCTCTCCCCTCGTTCATCCAACTACACCGGTTATATCACGTTCCCCGGTCGGCCGCAAGAAATACGAACTATTCATTGACATTTTCCGCTTTTCATATTAGGATAGCAATGTTTCGTGCCGCTGAGGCGGCAAGAGCTTACTGACCCACTTCCATCATTGGGAAGCAACGGCCATACGGACAGCCGGGTCAACTGCCGAGTGCGGAGAGTATCCGCAGGTTTGATTGCGTTGAAAGCGCAAATTTTATGAGTTGGCTACTGAATAGCCAGTTGGTTACTTCATAACCAAGTGTACTTGGGTACACGCTTGTAAAACGGTCAAAAAGAGTAGTAAACGTAAGTTCTTACTGTCAAAGCTCTGGATGGTCCATAGGAGAAGGCGGCGCGGGCGAACCCTATCTGCCCGCCCGAAGCGAGGCCGTATACGCGGCCCCTGAATCCGATTTACAAGATGTGCCTTGGTACAAGGCGCATCTTTTTATTATGCGCTAACACATTTGGGAGGTAACGCACGGATGGACCACACGAAAACACCCCTGGCGGACGCGCTGGAGGCGGTGCGCTCCGAGCGTATCGTGCCGTTTGACGTGCCCGGCCACAAGCGGGGGCGCGGCAACAAATTGCTGACCGAGTTCCTGGGCGAGCGCTGCATGAGCGTGGACGTTAATTCCATGAAATCGCTGGATAACTTAAGCCATCCCGTATCGGTGATCAAGGAAGCGGAAGCGCTCGCGGCGGACGCGTTCGGCGCGGCGCACGCGTTTTTCATGGTGGGCGGCACCACCTCCGCCGTACAGGCGATGATCCTGTCCACGCTGAAAGCGGGAGACACGGTAATCCTCCCCCGCAATGTGCACCAGAGCGTGATCAACGCCATGGTGCTGTGCGGCGCGGTGCCCGTTTACGTAAACCCGGAAACCGACGCGCGCCTTGGCATCGCCCTGGGTATGTCCTACGCGTCGGTCGAGCGCGCGGTAGCGCAAGCGCCGGAGGCCAAAGCCATCCTCGTCAACAACCCCACGTATTACGGCATCTGTTCCGATTTGAAGCACATCACGGCGCTCGCGCACACGCACAATATGCGCATGCTGGTGGATGAAGCGCACGGCACGCACCTGTACTTCGGCAAAGATATGCCTCCTTCCGCCATGGCGGCAGGCGCGGATATGGCCGCGGTGAGCCTGCACAAATCCGGCGGATCGCTTACGCAAAGCTCCATGCTTCTTTGCGGCGCCGGTGTGAACGCCGATTATGTCCGCCAAATCATCAACCTTACGCAGACCACCAGCGGCAGTTATCTGCTGCTGTCAAGCCTGGATATTTCCCGCCGTAACCTGGCGCTGCACGGCGAGGAGATTTTCGACCGCGTTACCCGTTTAGCCCGCTATGCGCGCGAGGAGATCAACGGCCTTGGGGATTATTACGCGTTTTCTGAAGAACTGGTCAACGGCGACAGCATTTTTGCTTTCGACGAAACCAAGCTTTCCGTCAATACGCTGGACGTCGGGCTGGCGGGCATCGAGGTATACGACCTGCTGCGCGACCGTTATGATATTCAGGTTGAGTTCGGCGATTTGGGCAACATCCTCGCCTACTTATCCGTCGGGGATAAAACCAAGCACATCGAACGGCTGATCAGCGCGTTATCCGACATCCGGAGGCTGCACAAGCGGCAACGCAAGGGTTTGTGGGAAAGCGAGTACATCAGCCCCGAAGTGGTGTTATCCCCCCAGAAGGCATTCTACGCGCAAAAGACCAGCGTGCCGATCGGGCAGTGCGCGGGCGGCGTATCCGCCGAGTTTGTGATGAGCTACCCGCCCGGGATCCCCATCCTCGCGCCGGGCGAAAGAATATCCCCGCAGATTCTTGAGTACATCGAATATGCCAAGCAGAAGGGCTGCACGCTCACCGGGCCAGAATCGATGGACATTTCCCGGCTGAACATCGTCAAAGGAGGGAACGCCGATGGATGATCTCTGGTTCAGCGAATATCATACGCCGGACGTCCGGCTTTCACTGCGGGTTTCGGCGCAGCTGCATCAGGAGCAGAGCGAGTATCAGCAGATCTCGGTGTATCTGTCGCCGGAGTTCGGGCGCTTTTTAACGCTGGACGGCGTGCTGATGCTCACGGAGCGGGACGAGTTTATCTATCACGAAATGATCACGCACGTGCCGATGGCCGTCAACCCGGATATCCGCACCGCGCTGGTATTCGGCGCCGCGGACGGCGGCGTGGCGCGGGAGCTTTGCAAATACAAAAACATCGAGAAGATCGACATCGTGGAGATTGACCAGAAGCTGGTGGAGGTATCCAAGCGCTTCATGCCCCACACCGCCGCAAGCTTTGACGATCCCCGCGTACATCTTCACTACAGCGACGGGCTGAAATACATTCGGCATAACCGGGAAACCTACGATCTTGTAATCGTGGATTCCAACGATCCTTCCGGGCCGGGCGAGGTGCTGTTCACCAAGGAATTCTATGGCGGCTGCCACGCGGCTTTGTCCGAAAACGGCATCCTGGTCAGCCAGCACGACGACCCGTTTTATCAGGCGGACCAAAACCTGCTGCGCAGGGCGCATTTCCGCTGCGGCAGCGTGTTTGCGGTCAACAAGGTGTATCAGGCGCACATCCCCACCTACCCCACCGGCCATTGGCTGTTCGGGTTTGCGTCCAACACGCTTGATCCCGTGCAAAACCTGAATGCCGAGCGCTGGAACGCGCTGGGCATTCATACCCGCTATTACAACACACGGCTGCACATCGGCGCGTTTGCGCTGCCCAACTACGTGGAGGAGGCCCTGCAAAAAGATGAATAAGAACGTGCTAACGTTTCTGGGTTGCGACGCGGACTATGCGGACGCGGAAATCGTGCTGTTCGGCGTGCCGTTTGACGGTACGGCCTCGTTTCGTCCCGGCTCCCGTTTCGGCCCCGCCGCGATCCGCGCGGATTCCTTTGGAATCGAAACCTATTCGCCCTACGCCGACCGCGACTTAAGCGAGCTTCGCGTGTGCGACGCGGGCGACCTCAGCCTTCCCTTCGGGTTTGCCGAGAAAATGCTGGACGTCACTAAGCAGCGCATCGATGCCATCCTGGCGGATAACAAGCGGCCCTTCATGCTCGGCGGCGAGCATCTGGTAACGCTCGGCGCGGTGCGCGCGCTGGTACAGCGGTATCCCGATCTGCATGTCCTGCATCTGGACGCGCATACCGACCTGCGGGAGGATTATCTGGGCGAAACCCTCTCCCACGCGACGGTCATCCGCAGGGTGTGGGAACTGCTTGGCGACGGGCGTATTCATCAGTTCGGCATTCGCAGCGGCGAAAAGGCGGAGTTTTCCTTTGCCGAGGCGCACACGGATATGCACCGTTTCACCTTGAGCGGCTTCAAGGACGCGCTGAAAACGCTGGAAGGAAAGCCCGTTTACCTGACGCTGGATCTGGATGTGCTGGATCCCGCCTATCTGCCCGGCACGGGCACGCCGGAACCCGGCGGGGTAACCTTTACGGAGCTTCTGGCGGCGGTTTTGCAGCTGCATACCGTACAGCTGGTCGGCTGCGATGTGGTGGAGCTGTCCCCGCATTACGACGTCAGCGGCGTATCCAATGCCGTCGCCTGCAAAATTGTACGCGAGATCCTCTTGCAAATGAAAGGAGCGTAAACCCTATGGGAAAATGCATGATCATCGGCTGCGGGGGCGTAGCCTCCGTCGCCATTCATAAATGCTGCCAGAACAGCGAGGTATTTGAGGAAATCCTGATCGCCAGCCGGACCGTGAGCAAGTGCGACGCCTTGAAGGCAAAGCTCGCGGGCGGGAAAACGAAAATCCGCACCGCGCAGGTAAACGCGGACAACGTGGACGAGCTGATCGCCCTGATCCGCGAGTTTCAACCCGACGTAGTACTGAACCTCGCGCTCCCCTACCAGGATTTGACGATTATGGACGCGTGCCTTGCCACGAAAACCCATTACGTGGACACGGCAAACTACGAGCCGACGGATACCGCGAAATTTGAGTACAGCTGGCAATGGGCGTATCGGGAGAAGTTCAAACAGGCGGGCATCTGCGCGCTGCTTGGCAGCGGGTTTGACCCCGGCGTGACGGGTGTGTTTGCGGCCTACGCGCAAAAGCATCAGTTTGACGAGATTCACGAGCTGGATATTCTCGACGCCAACGGCGGCGATCACGGATATCCGTTCGCGACCAACTTTAACCCCGAGATCAACATCCGCGAGGTGACCGCCAAGGGCAGCTACTGGGAAAACGGCGGCTGGGTGGAAACCGAGCCCATGGAGATCAAGCGCCAGTACGACTTCAAAGATATCGGCGTAAAGGATATGTACTTGCTGCATCACGAGGAGCTGGAAAGCCTCGCCCAAAACATCAAAGGCATCCGGCGCGTCCGTTTCTTCATGACCTTCGGGCAGAGCTACCTGACGCACCTGAAATGCCTGGAAAACGTGGGGATGACCTCCATCGAGCCGATTGAATTCCAGGGCCAGAAGATTGTTCCCCTCCAGTTCCTCAAAGCCGTCCTGCCGGACCCCGCATCCCTGGGCCCGCGCACGAAGGGCAAAACCAACATCGGCTGCATCTTCCGCGGCGTGAAGGGCGGCAAGCCCAAAACCTATTATCTGTTTAATGTTTGCGATCATCAGGAATGCTACCGCGAGGTGGGCAGCCAGGCGATCAGCTATACCACGGGCGTGCCCGCGATGATCGGCGCGATGCTGGTGATGAACGGAACGTGGAACAAGCCCGGGGTTTGGAACATGGAAGAATTCGATCCCGACCCGTTTATGGCCGCGCTTAACCGTTTGGGCCTGCCGTGGCAGGAAGACTTCAACCCCGTTCTGGTGGACTGATGGACGCGCTCGTACAGGCGTTACAAACGCTCCCCACGCCCTGCTACGTTGTGGACGAGGCGAAGCTGATTAAAAATTTGGAAATCCTGCAATCGGTCTCCCGGCAGGCAGGCTGTAAGATACTGCTTGCGCAGAAGGCGTTTTCCATGTTTTCCGTGTATCCGCTGATCGGCAAGTATTTAGCCGGAACGGCGGCGAGCGGTTTGTTTGAGGCGCGCCTTGGCCGGGAGGAAATGGACGGCGAGGTGCACGTGTTCTCCCCCGCCTATACCGATTCGGATTTTGAAGAAATCCTCCGGGTTGCCGATCACCTCGTGTTCAACTCCTTTGCGCAGTGGGAGGCATTCAAAGCCCGGGCTGTTACCGCTGGCAAGCGCTGCGGCATGCGCGTAAACCCGGAGCTTTCCACGCAGGATCACGCAATTTACGATCCCTGCGCGCCGTTTTCGCGGCTGGGCGTTACACGCAGGAATTTCCGGGAGGATTTGCTGGACGGTATCGACGGTCTGCATCTGCACACCTTATGCGAGCAGGGCAGCGACGCGCTGATCCAAACGGTTGCGGCGCTGGAAGCGAAATTCGGCGATATTCTGCCGCGGATGCGCTGGATCAACCTCGGCGGCGGCCACCACATTACCAAACCGGGGTATGAAATTCCGGCGCTGGTTTCCTGCATCCGCCGCCTAAAGGAAACGTATCGGCTGGAGGTGTACCTGGAACCGGGCGAGGCGATTGCGCTGAACGCCGGGTTTCTGGCGGCGCGCGTAATAGACGTCGTGGAAAACCGCATGCCGATTGCCATTCTGGACGCATCCGCCGCCTGCCATATGCCCGACGTGATTGAGATGCCGTACCGCCCGCCGCTTCACGGCGCGGGGCAGGCCGGCGAAAAGCCTTTCCTGTACCGGCTGGCCGGGCCGACCTGCCTTGCCGGCGACGTGATCGGCGATTACTCGTTCGACCATCCACTGCAAACCGGCGAAATGCTTCTGTTTGAGGATATGGCGATCTACACCATGGTGAAAAACAACACCTTCAACGGCATGAAGCTGCCGTCCATCGCGCTGCTGCGGACGGACGGCAGGCCGGAGCTTGTGAAGACCTTCGGATATTCGGATTTCAAGAACAGGCTGTCGTAATATGCATTACGGAAAAAACACGGACAGAAGAACGATCCGCATTTATTCTGCTTGCCGCATCGAATAATCGATCGCGTACGCGAGGAACCCGGCGCAGGTGGCGAAGGCTTCTCCCGTAACGCACTCCCCCGTTTCCGCATCCACGCTTTCGCAGGCGACGCCGTTGTCCATCCCCATCCGATACAGATGTTGAATTGCGGATTGCCTGTTACCGCTCAGCAGGCTATTGGCAACGGATAACACCCAGGGGTACGGCGCGTGCGCGCAGCCGATTTCCGCAATCGGCTTGTCCGCAAAAGAATACGGATACTTAGGATCGCGTATCTTGGCGGCGGTTGCCAGATAGACCGCGTCCTCCCGGTCGCAAAAGCCCAGATACGGCAGGAGCAGAAGGCTTCCGGGAGGTTCGTCGTACACATCGTAATGACCGCAAAGGTCCGAAGACCAGCAAAAAAACCGAACGCCGTTTTCCGTTTGGACGCAGTGTTCCAGAATCGCCTGTTTTACAAGCTCCGCCTGCATCGTCAGATTTTGGGACGGCAATCTTTCGCCAAGGCTGCGCAGCGCCTTCCAAACCAGAACGTTGTCATACGTCAAATATGGGTACTTTGCCACGTCGTCCGTGGGCATCAGCGAGGTTTCGTACAGCGCGGCGGAGGGGTGTTTTTTGGTTTCAAGAAGCGCGAGTATCCGTTGGATACCGCTTTGGATGACCGGTTCACGGAAAAAATCGCCGTCCCCGGTATCGCTTAGATACCGTTCCAGCGCAATCAAAGGCGCGCATAGTTCGTCGAGCTCGAACCCTGGTTCGAGCACCGTTCCGTCGATGAACCGGCTGTGGATTCCCACATTCTTCATCTGCCGTGTAAACACATGGAGAAGAATTTCTCTTGCGTACACGCGATCCGCCATCAGGATGGCGGGGAAACTCCACAATAAACTGTCGCGATCCCAATA
>JAEWTC010000139.1 GCA_023459675.1 Bacillota bacterium
TAACAAAGCGCGCGCGTGGTTTGGTCCGTAAGCCCGGCCATCGGCGCGGCGCCGAGGATCCGTTTATCCATGGGTCGCCTGCGGGAATACGGCCACGCGGCCCACGGTTTCCGGGTAAGGCAGCAGCGTAAGCTCGTACGGGGCCCCCATACGCAGGCCTTGCGGCGGCGAGGGGATGCGCCCGTCCTTCACGGTCCAGCCTGGCGCATGGCAGGCGTCGACGCGTACGCGCGGCCGCCCGTCCGCAAAGAAGACCTCCGGTTTCGCCCGCTCGTCCAGCGCGTATTGCCAGGCCGCGTCCGCCTCCGGTAGCGGCAGCGCCATCAACAGGGAGCGGTAGAAGACGCTCACGCTGCCGCGATGGCCGGGTTTGAGAACCGGCTTGCAGGTTAAATCCAGCGCGATCTGATCGCCGGTCTGGAATACGCGGCGAAGGGTATACAACGCGCCGCTGTCCGCCGTGCGGGGTTTCTCCCCGCCCACGGCAATCCGAGCGCTGTCCGCGTAGCCGGGCACGCGGATGGACAGCGTAAACTGCACCGGCTGTTTGGTTTCCACGTTCAGCCGAAGGTTGCCCTCCGCGTTTACCTTCAGCGCAACGCGCACGGGCACGCCGTTCATCCGGGTCAGGCATACGCTGTCATAGGGCAGCAGCAGCGCAAGCTCCGCCTCCCCCTTTACCATCCAAACGGAGCGGCGCACGGCGGTTACGGCGCGCAGCAGCGCGCTGACGTCCGCCCGGGAGGGCGGCGCGGCCTCGCAAGCCGGGTCGTTAAATTCGCGGTTCATGGACTGGCGCGGATAGACGCCGCCCTTGGCAAACGCAGCGGCCAGGGCGTTGTCCGTTACGCGCTCCATGCGTTCGGCCACGGCGAGATCGCCTCCCGCCGTCAGCAAATCGTGCAGCGCTTCCAAAAACGCGCACAGGGAACGCAGGTCCGCAGCCGCCCAGGGCTCGCGCCCCGCCAGATACGGATCGGCAGTGAATGCGCCCAGCGGATGCCCGTGAAAGCGCTCCAGCGCCGTAAGCCCCACAGCGGACGCGCCCGCGTCGCGCGCGGAGCCGGAAAACAGTGCAAACTGCGCCGTGAGCGCCAGCGCGTCGGCCATGACGCTGCCCGTGCCCAGCAGCTTCATACGGCGGAAATATTTGGAGGCGTCGTCCACCGCGCCGTCGGGCACGGTTTCCGGTACGAAAGCCTTGAGGAACGGGAAGGAGTGGAACAGGCCCGATACGTCCGGCACCTGGGAACGGATGCGTTCCATGACGGTCAGCAAAAACGCCTGCCCCGTGCGGCGGTAAAGCTCCTGCACGCTGCGCATCAAATCGGCGGCGGCGGGCAGCAGCGCGTATTCCGTAATCTGCGGCAGCTTGCCGTCCAGAACCTTCACGGCCTGCAGGCAGGAAAGCACGGCGTCCTTGTCCTTCTGGGCCGCGGCCGTCAGCACCGCGGCTTGCAGCGCACAGGCGAATTCCGTCAGGCGGTCTGGCAGCGCCGCCGCAAAGCTGCCGATGGCGGGGCAGGGGGGCAGATCGGTATACTCACCGAGTTTGGATGCCAGCACAGCGTCCAAAGGCGGTACGGTGTCCGGGTTGGTTAAGGCAAGCACGCGGTCCGCAAGCGAGCGGAGGCTGCCCTCCAGGTGCACCGCCCCATCCGGCAGCGCCACGTAGACGGGATCCACCAGCGGCGCGCGGCAGGTTTGCTGATAGCTTGGCATTGGGTTTCTCCTCACGATCTGTCGGTTCGGGTATCCTTATCAATTATACGTGGTTTTGTATACGCGTCAAGCAACGAAGGTGAGCGTGTGTTCTGCGAACACAGCCGCGACGCGGCTAGCAAACCGGAGTTGGGAGCTTTTACAGGGCTACGGAAGCGAGTGTGTGCCCTGTGGGCACTTGCCCGAAGGGCAAAACGAACTGGAGTTGGGAGCTTTTACAGAGCACAGCGACCGTGAGAGGGAGCTGTGCGACAATAAAAGCGAGTGGGCGACCGGGAGAGGGAGCTGTGCGACTATAAAAGCGAGTGCAGGAAGGTGAGTGTGTACCCGGTGGCACCTGAGGAGAGCGAGTGCCCAGTGTGCACTGCGGCAAAGCCGCAAGCGAACCGAAGGTGAGAAGTTTTGCAGAGTACAACGACTGATAAGGAGTTGTACGACAACAAAACTGACGGAACATAGCCGCGCAGCGGCTAACGAGCTGGAGTTGGGAGCTTTGACATAATACGGCGACCGGGAGGGAACCGCATGACAATCAAAGCGAGTGCCGAAAGGCAAGCGTCCCCCGCACTACTTGATTGACAGCAGTCCCGGAAAATGCTATCCTTCCCCTGCGGTAAGGCGGCCAAACGATCGCATGGGCGACCATGAGGAAAGTCCGAGCATCGCAGGGCAAGGTGCCGGTTAACGGCCGGTGAAGGCGACTTCAAGGAAAGTGCAACAGAAAGAAACCGCCTGCACGCCAAGCGTTTCGCAAGAAATGCTTCGCTGCGGGTAAGGATGGAAAGGCGAGGTAAGAGCTCACCCGCGCCCCGGCAACGGCGGCGCGATGTAAACCCCACCCGATGCAAGATCCGATCTGAGGCGATACGGCTGCCCGCCGTGCCTCTAAAGCGATCGCTACACCGCGGCGGCAACGCCCCGGGCAGACAGATGATCGTTCAACGACAGAACTCGGCTTACGACCGCGCTTACCGCATGCGTGCCGGCCGGACGGGAACACCCGTCCGGCCGGTTTTCCGTTGCTTCCGCTTTCAGGCCACGTCCTATAGAACATATTTATAATAGAAAAAATAACTACGTTTCAATGTTTTCACGTTGTCCGAAATTCGTTTACAGATCGTTCATGCACGTCCGGCGCTATCGGTTTATAATGAAAACGGAATAAGAAAAATCCAACGTCTGCCTGACGCGAGGGGAGGAAGCGTTTATGTTGAACAACGCGGGCAAAAAAATCGTTCTGCTGGCCACGATCCTTCTGTATGCGGGCATCGCGGCCTCGCTAGCCGCCGGTCTGTACATGATCTGGAACGGCACGCAAACCGGCGTGATCCGGGTTGACTACTATTACGGGAGAACGCTGACCCACATGGGCGTTCAGGACGGCCGCACCGTTGCGGCGGGCTTTCTGGTCATCGTCTTCGGCTCGCTTGGCGCATGGCTGACGGCGCTTTTGCTGCGCGCGTTCGGCGAGCTGAGCACGGATACCCGCGCCATCCGCGAGCGGCTGGAATGCGCGGGGTTTGAGGCGGAGGCGGTGGAAAACGACCCGGCCGCCCCCGAACCGGTTTCCGCGGCCAAGGCCGACGCGCCCGCACAGCCCGGGGCGGCCGCGCAAACGCCGTCCGCGGCGGGCGAAGACGCGCCGCCTAAAGCGGATGCGCCCGCGCCCGCAAAGCCCACAACCCGCAAGCCCGCGAAGCCCAAGGCCGAAACCCCAACGGAGGAATAGCCCGAAGCACGCACGGAGGAATAGCCCGAAGCATGCACGGAGGAATAACCCGAAGCACGCACGGAGGAATAACCCGAAGCACCCGGTAAATTGAAACGCCGCACTTGAAAGGCGCATTTCTCCGTGGTATAATTAAACCGTCTCAAGCATACCTTGAGCCATAAAGACGATGACGGAGACCAAAGCCCGCCACACCGCGGTTTTCAGAGAGGAAGACAAACGCTGCAAGCCTTCCATTCCGCCGGCGGATCATTCCCTCCCGAGTCGCTTCGCCCAACGGTTCCTAAGTAAGCGAAGCCGGGGATCAACACACCCCGTGATCAAGCGAGAGCATTTCCGGGTTTGAGTTCCGGAGATGGAAAATGGGTGGTACAACGGGGCATAACGCCTTCGTCCCATGCAGGCGCATGAGACGAAGGCTTTTTGATTGGAGGTTACACAGATGCTCGAAACCCTGAACACGCTGAAAACCCGGGTAAGCGCGGAGCTTGCCGCCGCACAGGGCACCGCGGAGCTGGAGGCTTTGCAGGTGAAGGTGCTGGGAAAAAAAGGCGAGCTGACGGCGATGCTCAAAACGCTGGGGACGCTGCCCCAGGAGGAGCGGCCGCAGATGGGCGCGCTGATCAACGAGGCGCGGAATTTTCTGCAGGCGCTGATCGACGCGCGCGCGCAGGAACTGAAGCTGAAGGAGCGCGACCAAGCGCTCAAGCAGGAAACGATCGACGTAACCGAGCCGCGCAAACAGAAGCGCTTCGGCACGGCGCACCCGATTACTTTGGTGATGAACCAGATGATCGAGTGCTTTACCGGCATGGGTTTTGAGGTGCTCCAAGGGCCCGAGGTGGAGCTGGATCACTACAACTTCGAGCTGATGAACATCCCCAAAAACCACCCGGCGCGCGACGCCCAGGATACCCTCTACATCGACGACAACATCGTGCTGCGCACCCACACCAGCCCCATGCAGGCGCGCGCGATGCTCACGCGCAAGCCGCCCATCCGCATCATCTGCCCCGGCCGCGTGTACCGGGCCGACGAGGTGGACGCCACCCACAGCCCCGTGTTCCACCAGATGGAAGGGCTGGTTGTGGACGAGAAAATTTCCATGGCCGACCTGCGGGGGACGCTGACGGCGTTTGCCAAGCACGTGTACGGGCCGGACGTGTCCATCCGCTTCCGCCCGGGCTTCTTCCCCTTCACCGAACCCAGCGCCGAGGTGGATTTAACCTGCCCCGCGTGCAGGGGCACGGGGTGCAACGTATGCAAGAACACCGGCTGGATTGAGATTTTGGGCTCCGGCATGGTCAACCCCAAGGTGCTGGAGATGTGCGGCATCGACAGCCGGAAGTATTCCGGGTTCGCTTTCGGCATCGGGCTGGACCGCATCGCCATGGGCCGGTACAACATTCCCGACCTGCGGCTCCTGTTTGAAGGCGACGCACGGCTGTTCGGGCAGCTGAGATAAGGAGGCGCAAGCATGAAATTACCGCTGAGCATGATCAAGGATTACGTGGACATCCCCATCGCGGCGGAAGCCTACGCGCAGCGCATGATTATGACGGGCACGGCCGTGGAAGGCATCGAGCGCCCCGGCGCTCAGATCCAGAACGTAGTCGTGGGCCGGGTTTTGACTTGTGAGGAAGTTGCGGGCACGCACCTGCACCAGTGCACCGTGGACGTGGGACAGGCCGAGCCTTTGCACATCGTATGCGGCGCGCCAAACGTTTCCGTGGGCATCCTCGCGCCCGTGGCGCTGGACGGCGCGAAGCTCCCCGGCGGGCACACCATTCAGAAGGGCAAGCTGCGCGGCATGGTAAGCGAGGGCATGCTCTGCTCCGCGCCGGAGCTAGGCATCCCGCAGGAGCTGTATCCAAGCGTCGGCGAAGAAGGCCTGCTGATCTTTAACGAGGAGTACCCCGTGGGCATGGATATCAAGCCCATCGTGGGGCTGGACGACGCGATCATCGACTTTGAAATTCTCGCCAACCGGCCGGACTGCATGTGCGCGCTGGGCGTTGCCCGTGAAACCGCTGCGGCGCTCAACACCACCTTTCTGGCGCCGGTGAACACCGTCAAGGAATCGGGCGGCGACATCCGCAAGGAGGTCAGGGTTTCCGTGCTGGATACCGACCTTTGCCCGCGCTACACCGCGCGCGTGATTAAGAACGTGCGCGTTGCCCCTTCGCCCAAATGGCTGCGCAAATACCTGACGGGCGCGGGTCTGCGGCCGATTAACAACATCGTGGACATCACCAATTTCGTGATGATCGAATACGGCCACCCGATGCACGCCTTCGACCTGCGTAAGGTGAACGGGCGCGAGATCATCGTGCGCCGCGCCAAGGACGGCGAGCAGCTGACCACGCTGGACGGCGTAAAGCGCACGTTCACACCGAACGACCTGTTGATCTGCGACGCGCAGGGGGCGACGGGCATCGGCGGCGTGATGGGCGGCGAGGAAAGCGAGATTACCGAGGCGACGACCGAGGTGATGTTCGAATGCGCGAGCTTCAACCGCACCGCCATCCGCCTCACCAGCCGCGCGCAGGGCATGCGCACCGACGCATCCGGCCGGTTTGAGCGCGGTGTGAGCCCCGCAACCACCCTGGACGCCATCAACCGCGCCTGTATGCTGGTGGATATGTTAAACGCCGGGGACGTGGTGACCGGCTGCATCGACGTTTACCCTGACCCGCAGGTCTCCGCGCCTGTAACCGCAAGCGTGCGCCGCATTTGCGAGCGCTGCGGCGTGGACATTCCCGCGGCAACCATGGCGGAGATTTTGGAAAAGCTCTTCTGCAAGGTGGCGCTGGAAGGCGACACGCTGACCGTTACCCCGCCGCCCCACCGCAGCGACATTGAGGCCGAGGCCGACGTTTGCGAAGAAGTGCTGCGCATCTACGGCTATGAGCAGATCGGCTGCACGCGCCTGCGGGGCGAAACCACGCAGGGCGGCGTATCGCCCCGGCTGAAACAACACGGAAAAATCGCGAACATCCTGCACGGCATGGGTTATATGGAGATCATGAACTACTCGTTCCTAAGCCCGCAGGAAATCGAAAAGCTGGGGCTGCCCGAGGGTGACCCGCGCCTGGATCCCATGAAGATAATGAACCCGCTTGGCGAGGACAGCTCCGTGATGCGCCCGACCCTGGTGCCCGCGATGCTCAAAACCCTTTCCTTCAACATGAGCCGCGGCACCGCCGCCGCAAGCTTGTACGAAGCCGCCGCCGTGTTTGACAAGCACAACCCCACCGCGGAGGGCCTGCCCACCGAAACGCAGACGCTCTGCCTGGGCAGCTACGGCGAAGGGGCCGATTTCTACGCCATGCGCGGCGCGGCGGAAGCCATTCTCAGCGCGCAGGGCGTTGAGTACACGGTGGAACCCGGCGTGGACGCGTATTACCACCCCGGCCGCTGCGCAACGCTTACGGCGGGCGGTACGCCCGTTGCCAAAGTCGGCGAGGTGCACCCCGCCGTGCGGGAAGCCTTCGGCATGCCAAAGCGCGCCGTGATCGCCGAGATCGATCTGGACCTTCTGCTCCGGCTTGCCGTGCCGATGGGGCCCTTAAAACCCCTGCCGCGCTTCCCCGGCGTAACGCGCGACCTGGCGCTTTCCATGGCGGAAACCGTTGCCGTGGGGCCGCTGATGGCCGCCATGCGCAAGGCGGGCGGCGAGCTTTTGGAGAGCATCGAGATGTTCGACGTGTACCGCGGCGGGCAGCTGGCCGACGAGCAGAAGAAATCCGTCGCGTTCTCGCTGGTTTTCCGCGCGGCCGACCATACCCTCACGGAGCCGGAAATCGTGAAAGCCATGGAGAAAATCCAGCGCTCCTGCGCCTACCAGTTCGGCGCGGTGATCCGGTAGATACGGTTGAGGGGCTTCCGCCCCTTGGCCCCTGACAAGGGCTTCGCCCTTGAACTGCCCTTGGCCGGGCAATGCGCGGCTAAATGCAGGGCCGCGATCGCCCCGCCCATTGGAGGTCAGGGTTGCGCCCCTTTCCCGCCATGTTTCATCCCGCAGGATTCACGGTATACCGTGAATCCTGCTTCGTTGTTGCAGGATTTCAGGCAGCGAACACGAATACCACAAGGCAAGCATTGACGAACGCACACGCATGACGGCATGATGAGTTTTCCGCTAGGCCGGAGCCCGATCACCCGATGCGGCAGCAACAAGAAGCCGGGGATCGGAAGGCCTGGGACGGCGGTCATCAGCCGCCGGCTCACGCGAAATATTCGGCTTGCGTAATAGGAAAGGAAGGGAATCTGCATGGAGATCCGCGAACAATGGGAAGCGCACGAGAACGCGTGGCTGTCTCCCCAGGCGATCCGCAGCGCGGATTCCAAGGGCCGCGTGCGCCCGGAGCCGCAGTGCCCCATCCGCACCGTGTTTCAGCGCGACCGCGACCGCATTATCCACGCCAAAAGCTTCCGGCGGCTGAAGCAGAAAACGCAGGTGTTCCTCTCCCCAAAGGGCGACCATTACCGCACGCGGCTCACCCACACGCTGGAAGTGGCGCAGGTGGCGCGCACGCTGGCCCGCGCCCTGAAGCTCAACGAAGACCTGACCGAAGCCGTCGCCCTCAGCCATGACCTGGGGCACACGCCGTTCGGGCACATCGGCGAGGCGACGCTGAACCGCCTGATCCCGGGCGGGTTCCGCCACAACGAGCAGAGCTTGCGTGTGGTGGACGTGCTGGAGAACGACGGCCTCGGCCTGAACCTGACCTACGAAGTGCGAGACGGCATCCTGTCCCACACCGGCGGGCAGAACCCGGCCTCCCTGGAAGCCTGGTGCGTACGCCGCGCCGACCGTATCGCCTACATCAACCACGACATCGACGACGCCGTCCGCGGCGGCATTTTGAAGCTTGCGGACCTGCCCGCCGAGCTTTTGCAGGTGCTCGGGCAGACCTCCCCGCAGCGCATCCATACCATGATTTCCGATATACTTGCCAACGCCGCGAAAACCGGGCGGGTGGAAATGTCCGCGGAAATCGGCGAGGCGTCCGACAAGCTGCGGGAGTTCCTGTTCCAGCACGTTTACTTCGACGGCTGGCGCGCCCCGGAGGAAGAACGCTGCGATTTCACCCTCACCACCCTGTACGAGTACTACTGCAAGCACCCCGAGCGGATGCCCGCCGAGTACGTTGCCATTGCCGATACACAGGGCATTCCCCGCGGCGTGGCCGATTTTCTGGCCGGGATGACCGACAGCTACGCGATCAGCCTGTTCACGGACCGCTTCGTACCCAAGGTATTTTCCGTTGATCCGTAAAATAACCGTATGTTTGCCCCAAGGGTTCAGGCCGCGCGCCCCGGCAGGAAAACGCCCCGGCGCGGCGAATGACAGCAGAGGTGTTTCATGACCAGATATCCTACGGCATGGCTGGACGAGCTGCGTGTGCGGGCGGATATCGTACAGATTGTGTCTTCCTACGTGCCGCTGAAGAAATCCGGGCAGCGCTATACCGGCCTTTGCCCGTTTCACAACGAGAAAACCCCTTCGTTCAGCGTAGACGCCCAAAAGCAGCTGTATTACTGTTTCGGCTGCAAGGCGGGCGGCGGCGTGATCCAGTTTGTGATGGAGATCGAGCACCTGAGTTTTCAGGAGGCCGTGGAATTTCTGGCCGAACAGCTGCGCATGCCGCTGCCGGAGCTTAGGAACGATCCCGAATATGAGAAGCGCCGTTCCCTGAAAGAGCGCGTTTACATGGCCAACCAGGCCGCCGCGAGATTGTACCACCAAAACCTCTGGGAACCGCAGGCCGCGCCGGTGCTTACCTATTTGCAAAACCGGGGCTTAAGCGACGCGGTGATCCGCCGCTTCGGCGTAGGGGCGGCGTACGGAGACCTGAAAATCGGCGACGCGCTGCGAAAGGAAGGTTTTACCCAGGACGAGCTGCTTTCCGCCGGGCTGATCCGCATGCGGGAGGGGCGCACACACGATATGTTCTACCAGCGCGCGATCTTCCCCATCATCGACACATACGCAAACGTGCTGGGCTTCGGCGGCCGCACCATGGGCGACGCGCAGCCCAAGTACCTGAACACCGCCGATACGCCCGCCTTCAACAAGCGGCTGAACGTGTTCGCGGCCAACCTCCTGCGCAAGGAAAAGGGCCTCAAGCGGGTCATCCTGGTGGAAGGGTACATGGACGTGATCGCCCTGTCCCAGTTCGGGGTGCAGGGCGTGGCGGCCACGCTGGGCACGGCGCTGACTCCCGAACAGGGGCGGCTCCTGTCCCGGTTCGCGCCGGAAATCCACCTGTGCTACGACGGGGATTCGGCGGGCCAGAACGCCATCCTGCGCGGGCTGGAAGTGCTGGAAAGCCAGCAGATTAAAACCCGCGTGCTGTTCATCCCCGGCGGGCTGGACCCCGACGAGTACGTGCGCCAGTACGGCGCGGACGCGTTCCAGGCGTTGAAGCCGCTCTCCCCCGTCAGCTACCGCATCCTGCGCGAAAAGGAAAAGCACGACCTTTCACAGGAAGAAGGGCGCACGGAATTTGCCAAGGCCTGCGCTTTGATCCTCAAGGCCGTGCGCGAACCCGTGGAGCTGGAAAACCATTTAAAGCAGCTGACGATCGACACGGGCTACACCCGCGAGGTGCTGCTCAAGCAAATGGGCGCAACCCCGGAGCCCCGCGCCCCCTACGCGCCCAAGCGCACGGTGTTCCGCCGCACCGCGGCGGACGCGGCGCCCACGGACATGAACGCCGCCACGGTGCTTGCGCTGCTGTCGGCCGGCAAGCTGCCCCAGGGGGTGGTATCCCCCCGCGATTTCGACGATCCCGATCTGCGCCTGATCTGCGAAGCGCTGCTCAAGGGCCAAACCCTGGGCGCGCTGCTGGACGAGCAGGCCACCGAGCCTCTGCGGCAGGCGGCGGGCGCGATTATGCGCATCGAAATTGACGACGAAAACGCCATGAGCATGGCGCAGGAATGCTTCGAACGGACCAAGCGTACGAAACTCGAAAAAGAACTAGAGGAAATCGAACGCCGCATGCAGAACTTAACCAACGAGGATCCGCTCAAACAGGATCAGCTGCGGCGGTCTCTGGAAATCATGAGGCAGCTGAACGCCCTGAAACTTTCCCGCAAAAGCCCTTTGAACCCGTGAAGGAGTGATGGTGTTGAGCAACAATTCGCCCGAGGCGATCAAGTTGAAACTCAACGAGCTTTACGAAGACGCCAAATCCAAAGGTACGGTCACCCGCGACGAAGTCGCCTCCCAGGTGATGGAGCTGGAGATCGACGCCGACCAGATAACCAAGATCTATGAAACCCTCGAAAGCATGGGGGTTGACGTTGTCAACGAATTTGATCCCGTGCCTTCCGACGAGATCATCGAGCCTGAGAAGATCGACCTGAGCGTACCCGAGAATATCAGCGTGGACGACCCCGTTCGCATGTATTTGAAGGAGATCGGCAAGGTGCCGCTCTTGTCCGCGGAAGAAGAGATCGACATCGCCAAGCGCATGGAAGCGGGCGACGAGAGCGCCAAGCAAAAGCTCACCGAAGCCAACCTCCGGCTTGTGGTTTCCATTGCCAAGCGTTACGTGGGGCGCGGCATGCTGTTTCTGGACCTTATCCAGGAAGGCAACCTCGGCCTGATCAAGGCCGTGGATAAGTTCGACTACCGTAAGGGCTACAAGTTTTCCACCTATGCCACGTGGTGGATCCGCCAGGCCATCACCCGCGCCATCGCGGACCAGGCCCGCACCATCCGCATTCCCGTGCACATGGTGGAAACCATCAACAAGCTCATCCGCGTGTCACGGCAGCTTTTGCAAGAATACGGGCGCGAACCTACGCCGGACGAAGTGGCCAAGGTCATGAACATTTCCGAAAACAAGGTGCGCGAGATCATCAAAATCGCGCAGGAACCGGTTTCGCTGGAAACCCCGATCGGCGAGGAGGAAGACAGCCATCTGGGCGACTTCATCCCCGACGAGGAAGCGCCAGCCCCCGCGGAAGCCGCCAGCTTTACCCTGATGAAGGAACAGCTTTTGGCGGTGCTGGACACCCTGACGCTCCGGGAAGAACGCGTGCTGCGGCTGCGCTTCGGCCTGGACGACGGGCACCAGCGCACCCTGGAAGAGGTTGGCCGCGTGTTTGAAGTCACACGCGAGCGGATACGCCAAATTGAAGCCAAGGCGCTGCGCAAGCTCCGCCATCCCAGCCGCTCCAAGAAACTGAAGGACTATCTGGAGTAGGGGGCGGCAATGGCGGACGGCAATCCGGGCATACAAACGGCCCGAATGCTTAAAATGGACAAGCGGCTTCGCGCAGCCGCCGACTGGGTAACACCCTGCGACGTCGTGGCAGACGTCGGGTGCGACCATGGGCGGCTCGGCGCGATGCTGCTTTTAGAGGGCCGGGCCCGGCACCTGATCGCATCCGACATCAGCGAGAAATCGCTGGAAAAAGCCAGGTACTGCCTGAAACGGCACGGGTTAACGGGCAAGGCGGAGCTGGTGGCGGCCGACGGGCTGGACTGTCTGACGCAAAAAGCCGATACGGTGTGCATTCTGGGTATGGGCGGCGACACCTTAAGCGGCATTCTGCTGCGCGGGCAGGCGAAGCTGGAAGGCGCAACGCTGGTGCTGGGCGCGCACACCAACCTGTACGTCGTGCGTAAAACCCTGCAGGCCGTGGGCTACCGCCTGATCAACGAGCAGGTGGTGCGCTCGGAAGGCCGCATGTACGTGCTGCTGCGCGCGGTGCCCGCAGCGGGCTGCGAGGAGCCGTACACACGCCGCGAGCTGATGCTCGGGCCGGTATTCCTCGCCGAGCGCCCGGAAGGCTGGCGGCCGTGGCTGGAGCGCAGGCGGCATTACCTGCTTAAGTCCGTCAGCGCCATGCGGGCCGCCCCGAACGAAGCCGGCGAAAAGCGGCTGCAGAAGGCGCAGGATGAGCTCTGCTATACGCAGGACGTTCTGCAATCACTTTGAAGGAAAGGCGCGTCATGATCGTACAAGATATCGTTCAATGGATCGATTCCTTTGCGCCGTTTGCCACGCAGGAAGATTTCGATAATTGCGGTCTACTGTTGGGCGACCCGAAGCAAACGGTCCGCAGGATCCTGTTCGCGCTGGACGCGACGCCTGCCGTAGCGGACGAAGCGCGGCGTATCGGCGCGGAGCTGATCGTTACCCACCATCCGCTGATGTTTTCGCCCGTCAAGCAACTGTATTATCACAGGGGCGAGGGCCCGATCATCCAAACGCTGATGCGGGCGGGAATCAGCATGATCGCGGCGCACACGAACCTGGACCAGTGTCCGGGCGGCGTCGCCGAAAGCCTCGCGGACGCGCTGGGGCTGCCCGATCCCGTACCAAGCAAGGAAACCCTATACCTGCGCACGAGCACGCTGCCCATTCCGCGCAGGGCGGGCGATCTGCTCACGGAGATTGATGGCCGCTTATCGGCCCGCACACGCCTGTACGGCGATCCCGACCGCCTCATCCGCACGATCACGGTTACGCCGGGCGCAGGCAGCCGCGACCATATCTACGTAACGGCCGACGCGTTTATCACCGGCGAGGTCGCGCATCACGAATTGCTGGATATGGCGGCCCGGGGGATCGCCGTGTTCGACGCCGGCCACTACCCCACCGAATTCCCTGGCGTTTCCGCGCTGTACAAGCGCTTTCTGGCGGCCGCTTCCCAAAACCACTGGCAAGCGGAAGCAACGCTTTATACGCTGCCGCCTTACCCGTGCGTCACGCACGGGATATCCGCTCCGGGGGAGCAAACCATGAAGGAGGATCTGCATGGGACAGATTGAGATGTTGTTAGATTTCCAGGAAGCCGATATGGAGGCCGACGCGCTGGAAGCGGAAATACGCCGCTCCCCCACTCGCCTTACCCTGAAAAAGAACCTCGATTTTTTGAAGGAACAGCAGGACGCGGTGAAGCTGATGGAAGAACAGATCGCCGCGATGCTGGACCGCGTGGACGTGATCAAGGAAGCCATTTTGCGGCAGGAGGATCAGCTGAAAGCCCTGCAGCTGCGCCTGACCGACGCGCCCCCCGCCACGCTGGAAGACACGCGGGCGATGCAGTTCGAGGCGCAGACGCTGCTTTCCGATATCCACGGCTATGAAAACGAGATGCGCCGCATTCAGAAGGAAGCGGCGGAGAACGAACGCAAGCATAAGGAAATCGTCATGCGGTTCGCCAAGGTGAAATCGGAATACGACCGGCAGAAGCTTGCCTATGAAGACGAATATAAAGAGCAGATGAAAGCGCTGGACGAGAAGCGTAAAACCGCGCAGGACAAGGGCAAGGGCATCGACGAAAAGCTGATGGAGCGCTATCAGGTGATCAAGAAGCACTCCACGCCGCCGGTGGTAAAGCTGACCAACGGCCAATGCGGCGGCTGCTATATGAGCCTGCCGTCCGTAACGCTGCGCAACTTGAAGGCGGGCTCCGAAGTGATCGAATGCGAGAGCTGCGGCAGGATGATTGTTCCGCTTTAAGGCGGATTGCAGAGGTTGACCATGAACATCATTGGGATTATCGAAAAGAAAAAACTCGGAAATAAACTGACGCAGGACGAGATTGCGTTCTTTGTGCGCGGCGCGACGGACGGGACCATTCCCGACTATCAGCTTGCGGCGCTTTTGATGGCGATCCGCCTCAACGGCATGGAGCGCGAGGAAACCGCGTGGCTGACCCTTGCGATGGCGCATTCCGGCGAAATGCTGGATCTTTCCGCCATCGACGGCGTACCCGTGGACAAGCATTCCACCGGCGGCGTGGGCGACACCACGACGCTGATCGTCGCCCCGCTGGTGGCCGCCTGCGGCGTGCCCGTGGCCAAGATGAGCGGCCGGGGGCTTGGGCATACGGGCGGCACGATTGACAAGCTGGAAAGCATCCCGGGGTTTCGAACGGAGCTTTCGATGGACGCTTTCCTGGCGCAGGTGCAGACCGTCGGCCTTGCGGTGATCGGGCAGACGAAGGACCTCGCCCCCGCCGACAAAGCGCTCTACCTGCTGCGCGACGTTACCTCCACGGTGGACAGCCTGCCGCTGATCGCGTCGAGTATCATGTCCAAAAAGCTGGCGAGCGGCGCGCAGGCCATTGTGCTGGACGTGAAAACCGGCTCCGGAGCCATTATGCGCACCCAGGAGGAAAGCATCGAGCTGGCGCAGGCAATGGTCCGCATCGGCACCGACGCGGGCCGGCATGTGATCGCTTTGGTGACCGATATGGACGAGCCGCTGGGCAGCCACATCGGAAACGCCTTGGAAGTGAAGGAAGCCATCGACGTGCTCTGCGGCCGCGTGCAGGGCCCGCTGCTGGACGTATCGCTGGAACTAGGCGCCCAGATGCTGATTGCCGCGGGCGCCGCGGACAGCGCGCTGAAGGCAAAGCAGATGCTCGACCGGAAACTGACCTCCGGCGAAGGGCTGGAAAAGCTACGGGCGATGATCACGGCGCAGGGCGGCGACCCGAAGGTTTGCGACGAACCCTCCCTGCTTCCGCAGGCCCACACCATTGTGGAAGTACGGGCGGAGACCGGCGGAACCCTTCACAAGATGGATACGGCGCGGCTGGGATATCTGGCGCAGCGCATGGGCGCAGGCCGCGCGACCAAAAGCGACGTGATAGATCCCGCGGTCGGCTTCGTGCTGCACCACCGCATCGGCGACACGGTAAGAAAAGGCGACGTGCTGGCCACCCTGCACCTGAACAAGCCGGAGCAGGCGCAAACCGCGGCGGCGGAGCTGCGAAACGCCCTGACCCTTCTGCCGGAGCCGACCAGGCCGCTGAAGCTTTTGCACGCGCTGATCTACGACGACGAAATACTCTATCTGTAATGGACCACGGAGAAAGGCGACTGCATGCCAAGCGAACCGGCCCCGGACTTCCGTACGGTTTCCCACAGTAAAACCGAACAGGTGCACATTGTGATGCCCGGGGACTGCAACCAGTATTTCCGCCTGTTCGGCGGGCAGCTGGTGCAGTGGATTGATACCGTGGCCGCCGTAGCCGCGCGCAGGCACTCGTGCTGCGCGGTCACCACCGCGTCCATCGACCGGCTGGATTTTCTGGCTTCCGCCTCCCTGAACGATTTGATCGTTCTGCAGGGGCGGATTTTATACGTCGGCCGCACCAGCATGCTGGTGGCGGTGGATACCTACGTGGAGAGCGGCAACAGCCGGGAGCGCAGGCTTGTGAACCAGGCCACGCTTACGATGGTCGCCCTGGGGACGGACAACCGGCCTGTGCCGGTGCCGCGGCTGGTGCCGGAAACCGATGCGGAGAAGGCCGAGTACGAGCGGGGAAAAACCCTGTACGAAGCCAAGCGGAACGCCCGGTGAATCTTTGACACGCCCTCCGGGCAATGGTATAATTCGCGTTGATCAAACCTTGAGGAGGAAGAGCTTTGGAAGACCTAGGCGCGCTGCTGAAAGAGTTGTTTTCCGGTGTTCTGTACATGGGTACCGTGGATGGCATCAAAACGCTTGCCATGTTTCTGATCGCGGGCATCCTGATTTATCTGGCGATACGCAAGGATTATGAACCTGCGCTGCTTCTGCCCATCGCGTTCGGCGCGATTTTGGCCAACCTCCCGCCCATCATCGACGCCGTCACGGGCAACCCCACGGCAAGCGTGCTGGGCAGCGATGGGTTTCTGACCGTTCTGTTCAACTCCGGGATCAAGAACGAGCTGTTCCCCATCCTCATTTTCATTGCGGTCGGCGCGATGATCGACTTCTCCCCGCTGCTGAAGGATCCGTCGATGATCTTCTTCGGCGCGGCCGCGCAGTTCGGTATTTTCGCCACCTTCCTTTTGTCGATGCTCCTGATCCCCGCCGTTTTCCCCAACGTTGCGGCCATGGCCGCCGGCCCGGAAAAAGACAGCCTGGTGCTCCGGCTTGCCTCCGCCATCGGCATCATCGGCGCGGCGGACGGGCCGACCACCCTTTACGTTGCCAATCATTTTAACCTGAAGGAATACATGGCGCCGATCTCGGTGGCCGCGTACAGCTATATGGCGCTTGTACCCGTGATCCAGCCGCCCATTATCCGCGCGCTGACCAGCAAGAAAGAGCGCACCATCCACATGACGTATACCGAACACCGTGCGTCCCGGCTTTCGCTGATCCTGTTCCCGATCATCGTCACCATCCTGTCGGGCATCATCGTGCCCATGAGCGTGCCGCTGGTGGGAAGCCTGATGTTTGGCAACCTGCTTCGCGAGTGCAAGGTGCTGGAGCGCCTGTCCAAAACCGCGCAGAACGAGTTGGCCAACCTCGTGACCATCCTGCTGGGGCTGACGATCGGCTCCACGATGCTGGCCAGCAACTTCCTGCGCTGGGATACGCTGTTTATCCTGACGCTCGGCCTGCTCGCCTTCGTGTTCGATACCGCCGGCGGCGTGCTGTTCGCCAAGTTCTTGAACCTGTTCCGCAAGGAAAAGCTGAACCCGATGATCGGCGCCGCGGGCATCTCCGCATTCCCGATGAGCGCGCGCGTTATTCAGAAAATGGCCAAACAGGACGACCCCTACAACTTCCTGCTGATGCAGGCCACCAGCGCAAACGTTTCGGGCCAGCTGGGCTCGATCGTCGCGGGCGGCCTGGTGATAACGCTGGTCGGCATGCTGATCGGCTGGTAAAGGAGAGAAACCTATGATGCTGTTACCCCTTGCCTCCGCTGCCGCGGTATCCGAAAGCAAGCTCGCGGCGATGTCCATATTTTCCAAGGGTCTGGTTACCACGCTATTGGGGCTGGTCGGCGTATTTCTGGTGCTGACGCTGTTTTACGCCGCCATCAAGCTGCTGCAATGGAAGAAAAAGAACCCGACCGACGCAAAGGAGTAAACCCGCATGCTATATTCGCAATCGGACCGGGACGCGGTAGCCGCGGCGCTGAAAAAGCGCAGGGCCGCGGTGTGGATACCCGCGATCCTCCTGCTGCTTCTGGCCGTGGCGGCGTTTGTGTGGTACCGGCTGCGCCACGACGAAAGCGGCTGGATTGTTTCCGGCGCGCTTACCATTCTGGGCGGCGCGTACGCCATCTTTTTCCACGGCGTGTATCTGGGCCCGATGCGCAAGTATAAAAAGCATGTGGACTATATGCTGGACGGGCAGAAGCGCGTTTGCGAGGGAATCCTCAAGGACGTCGCAAGCGACGTGATCGACCGCGACGGCGTTGACTGTTATACCGTGGAGATCAACGTAGGCGAGAAGAACGACCCCGAGGACGATCGCGTGTTCTATCTCGACCAATACAAATCCATAGCCGGGTTTACGGCGGGCGACCGCATCCGCGTGGAGAGCAACGACCGGATGATCGCCGCCGTTACCAAGCTGTAAATCAAATTGCTGAGGAGAACCTGATGAACGACTTCGTTTTCCAGAACCCCGCCAAAATCATTTTCGGCAAAACCGCACTTTCCCATTTGCAGGAAGAGGCGGCACGTTACGGCAACAGGGTGCTGGTCGTATACGGCGGAAGCTCCATCAAACGCTCCGGCCTGTACGGCGAAGTGATGGGCCTATTGAAGCAAGGCGGCTTCACAGTGTTCGAGCTCGGCGGCATCGTACCCAACCCCTTGCTTTCCCGCGTGTACGAGGGCATTGCGCTGTGCCGCAGGGAACAGGTGCAGCTGGTGCTCGCCGTGGGCGGCGGCAGCGTGATTGATACCGCCAAGGGCATCTGCAACGGCGTCCCCTATGAAGGCGACGTGTGGGATTTCTATACCTACAAGCAAAAACCCAAAACCTCCCTGCCGCTGGGCGTGCTGTTGACGCACGCGGCCGCGGGCAGCGAGATGAGCTATTCCTCCGTGATCACCAACGAAAACGGCATGCTTAAGCGCGGCTTTCTTTCGCTGACCAACGTGCCCACGTTCTCGCTGCTGAACCCCGAGTGGACCTTTACCCTGCCGCCGTATCAAACGGCCTGCGGCGCGGTGGACATTATGGCGCACATGATGGAGCGTTATTTCACCGCCGTGGAGCACGTGGAGCTGACCGACCGCATGATTGCCGCGGGCATCCGCACGGTGCTTCACCAAACCCCGGCCGTGCTGCAAAACCCGGCCGATTACGACGCGCGGGCCGAGCTGATGTGGGCGGGCGCGCTGGCGCACAATACGCTTTTGGAAACCGGGCGGTTGGGCGACTGGGCCACGCATAAGCTGAGCCATGAGCTGTCCGCCGCGTTCGATCTGGCTCACGGCGCGGCGCTTTCGGTGCTTTTCCCCGCCTGGATGACCTACGCGCTGCGGCAAAACCCCACAAAGATCGCCCAGTTTGCCGTGGATATCTTCGACGTGGACCCGGCGCAGCGCACCCAAACCGAGCTTGCCGAGGAAGGCGTGCGGCGGCTTACGGAAGCCTACCGTTCCTTCGGCATGCCCGTATGCCTGCGCGATGCGGGGATCGTGAACGTGGACCTCGAACTGCTCACGCATAAAGCGCTGCCCCGGGAAGACAGCGCCGTTGGCGGGTATATCAAAATCGGCCGGAAGGACGCGCT
This sequence comes from Bacillota bacterium, assembly GCA_023459675.1. GTDB lineage: Bacteria > Bacillota > Clostridia > Christensenellales > Aristaeellaceae > CAXXOK01. Next base: position 18,962 of record JAEWTC010000139.1, read on the forward strand.
GGCCATTTATCGGCTGGCGGAATGAACCGAAGGAAATAAGATGTTTAGAAGCGGCCTGCCTTTACGGCAGGCCGTTCTCGTTTTCATTCTCCGGCTGCGCCTGCGTTATCTGCAGGGCGTACGCCGCGTCCTCCCCGGCCAACAGCTCCCGGTACATCGCCTGCGTCTCGCTCACGGCGGCGGCCCAGGCCGTTTCCCGAAGCTCCGCGTCCGCCGTCACCTCGTCGGCAAGCTTTTGTTCCATTTCCTGCTTGATCTCGGCATAGCGC